>CAZKTR010000748.1:0-1803 GCA_964555525.1 uncultured Pirellulaceae bacterium | reverse complement strand
GTGCCCGTGGCGTGAGTCAGAGTTTCTCAACCTCCAGCCTCCAGCTTAGCTATCTCATTAGCGGCCACGCCAAGTTTTCTCGCCGAATCTTTCGCTTGGAAGCCGGTAGCTTTTCGAGAAACCGCAGATAATTTCCATCGGGATATGCATCGTTGGCCATCACCAAGATCGGAAACATTTTCATAGGATCGTTTTTTGAAACGGTTCGGGTTGGCCAAGCTTTATTCGGGTCGGCGTAAGGCGCCAGGAAATCCACGCCTGCTCGCAGTCGCGAGTCACCGGCAGTCCAGATATCCACGCCCACCTTTTCCGACATGTAAGCGACCAAGAACATGGCGTGCATGTTGTAGTTGCTGTAGAACAGCGGTCGCGTGCGAGCTATTTCTTCTGGCATCGATCCATCTGGCTTGATTTGTGACAGCACGCGTTTTTCAGCAGCGGCCTTGGCGATCTTCACGGCCTGCTGTTTGTTGCCACAGTACAAAGCAATGTACATCGTTTGCGCATCATAATAACAGCCATGGTTATTTTTGGATGCTGCTTCTTTGACTGCCAAATCAGCGGTCGTTAACCACTTTAGGTATTCGGCCGCCCAAGCCTTCAGCCCCTCGCGTTCAGTATCGCTCATCGCCGACGACCCGGCAATCAACAGTGAACCTTCCAGAGCTCGAGTCATCATCCGACCGTCCAGCACACCGGACTTGCTACCGTCCATATGGCCGGGCCTTCCTTGAGCGAAATTCAGATTCGGGTTCATGCGAGTGGCGGGATCCAGAAACCAAACACGAAGTAATTCGGCTGCCTTGGTGGCGTACTTTTCTTTGCCAGTTAAGTAATAGGCCAACGCCAGTGTTTCGGTATTAATTCCTAGCGATTCAATTCTTGGTCGATCCGATTTTTTCGCGCTTTGGCTATCGGGATTGGTTTCGCCATCGCGACGAAGGTAAGGCAAACCATCAGGCTTTTTCGGATCGGGCCACCAATACCGCCCGTAGCTCGCATAGTCATGTTTGTCGCCGCTGGGAGCAGCTTTATCTTTGTGGGTGACTGAATAAGGCCCGTCGCCAAGCGCCGCGTCAGCGTCTTTGATCAATTGTTTCAGCGCCGGCATCAACTTTGGATCACCGTTGGCAATTCGCGTTTTGGTTCTAGCCAAAACTTCACCAGACATTAATACCGTTTCAGGAATACTCTGACCGTATGTGAAACAGGGAGTAACGAAAACCAACATGCAAATGACAAACGGAATTGTTTTTAACCAATTCATAATGATCCAATCCTTAGCGTTTGATGATTTAGTGAGGTTTCAAAGTCTAAGTTATTTTGCTTTGGTTGAGACATCGGCTACGCACTGGGCTCGCTAGGGTTGAGAAGGTTAACCCAACAGACAGAACCGGTTTTAATGTTAAAAGATTCCCATTTAGTTGGCAGTGAAGAACCTTGTGTTTGGCCCGACCTGACCGGCAAAGCGGTAAAAGACGCCCTTGCCGTCGTATTTCGGAGGATCATCCCCCTACCGGGGTAATATCTTGTAATATTATCATATTTATTAAAAGGTTTATGTTTTATCCTACGAACATAATAGTTATATTGCATTTCGCCTCTCGGAAATTTGGCAATTGCAGTTTTTTATCAAAGGACGTTTTTGCGATTTAGAACTGAGAACCGATATAAGGTTGTGCCTGTTCAAGTGAGCTTAATTTTTTGTCCTATACCCTTCTGGGTGTTATGGGAATTTCCAAACATTGATCAACGCTAGACTCTCTACTTTCAAGGAAAAACACTCATGAAGATTTTGAAACC
>CAZKTR010000747.1:0-1805 GCA_964555525.1 uncultured Pirellulaceae bacterium | reverse complement strand
GGCGGCCACAATGCTTCGATCGTGATCAAGAAATTCGAAGCGTAGTGCGGTGATGGTGGCGACATGTGCGCTACCTATGAGCCGTTCGCGCTAGCGTCGGGCCTCAACAGAATGTCGCTTAACCCAAGCAAGGCCCGACGCTAGCGCGTTCGGCTCACAGAGGAGCCCCGTTGGCTTACACTCCGTATTTCTGTTTCATTTGATTTAACGGTACGGCAAGTAGCACCAATGAATTTGCTTTCTGATGATGAGCTGGAGGCTTCGGCGATCGTGGCGAATTGCCGAATGAATCGCCAACGGCAATTGCTCGGTGGTAACGGCTACGACAAGGAGCTGGGGATCAACCCGATCGAGTTTCTTCAAGAGCTTACGAGGGAATCAATCGAACCGATTCGGTGGCTTGATCTTTGTTGTGGCACAGGCCGAGCACTGATCGAAATGGCGGAGCATTGTCAGGGATCCGAATTCGAAGACCGCATTGAAATCGTCGGAATTGATTTGGTCGATTACTTTTTTCCAGTTCCAACGCCAATCAAATCGTTGGAATTGAAAACGGCTTCGCTCAGCCATTGGGCTCCGGCCAGTTCCGCCAAGTTTGACCTAATCACGTGCGTTCATGGTTTGCACTATATCGGTGACAAGCTCGGTTTGCTGGAGCGAATTTGTGGTTGGCTCAAGCCAGCTGGAACTTTCATCGGCCAGTTGGATTTGGACAACGTGCGTGACCAATCGGGCCAAAAGGTCGCAAAGATCTTGCTCCAGACGTTTCGAAAAAACGAATTCGATTTCTGTCCTCGCCGCCGGCGATTACGATCCGACGGAGCCAAAGAGACTTCGTTTGAAGCTGAGTATTTGGGCGGTGACGATACGGCTGGCCCAAACTTTACCGGGCAACCAGCGGTGAACTCGTATTACCGTTTTGCGGCCAGACGTTAGGGGGAATGAGAGTTGCGTTTTTGCAAGAATGCCGCACATAATTCGGGGAGTCGCAGTTCGTTTGTGCCGTGGATAACGAATTGACGGCCGCAAAGCGGAATTTCATTTTAAAAATAATCTGATTTTTTAAATACCCAGAGTGCGACTAGGGAAATCGTGGTAACGCTGAGCTAGACTTGGGCCTCACCGTTGAACAAGAACTGTGTAACTCTGAATTGATTGAATTTGTTTAGAAAAGCGTCGAAATATGTTGAAGCATCTTTGCACCGCATTTGGATTATTTTTGGTATCGTCACTATTGTCTCCGGCAGTCGCTCAAGAAAACAGTGACTGGTTTCGGCACAGTGCGATTTCGCCTGACGGATCTACCATTGTGTTTAGCTACAAAGGTGACATCTACAAGGTTAGCGCAAAGGGTGGCAGAGCTACCGCGTTAACCATTCACAGTGCCTGGGAAGGCCACCCCGTTTGGTCCCGCGACGGAAAACAAATCGCGTTTGCGTCGGACCGCCACGGAAATCTGGACGTTTACGTGATGCCAGCCGACGGTGGAAAAGCAATTCGTTTGACACGGCACAGCGCAAACGATGTCCCCTCGGATTTCTCACCAGACGGTGACGCGGTGCTATTCAAGTCGGGGCGTACAGACACTGCCGCTGCCAGTTTGTTTCCAACGTTGCGTTTGGCCGAGCTATATGAAATCAACACCGCTGGTGGGACACCCCGCATGCTAACGACGATTCCAGCTTCGGAATCTCGCTATAGCAAGGATGGAAAACAAATTATCTATCGTGACGAAAAGGCCTACGAAATTGAATTTCGCAAGCACGATGTATCCGCCTTCGCTCGCGACATTTGGATGATGGATG
>CAZKTR010000746.1:0-1807 GCA_964555525.1 uncultured Pirellulaceae bacterium | reverse complement strand
CAAACTGCCATGTCGTGCGGTAACTTTGATTTCCACTGCTGTACTCCGAAAAAAAACAGGAGATTAGTGAATGGGTTCAAAGGTCCGTTGAGTTCATTTCTAGCCCTCCGCGGGACCGCATTGTAATGCTGCCACCGCACATGGACAAATCCAAATCTCAACCTCAGCACCCAATTAGTGCCGAGCTACCCTTGCCCCGGAAAAGCCAACATTTTCAAGCCTATGGCTTGGGAGATAGCCAAGAAATCGCCTTAGCAAACCACCTGTCGGCTACCTATATCATAGCATATGAATCGCACGAAAGCGAATTTTTGCCTCGCTCAGCACCCGTTGACGCAACAATTCGCACCCTAAAGGCATAACAATGGTTGAAAGCCTTGGAAGCCTCCTACTTTTACGGGGCATAAGTAACATGACAACCGCACAACAGCTCTGTGCCGAGCAACACATTTTTTCGAATATGTCTCCCTAAAGCGCGAAACAGAACCAAGTAGCCTGAGCCAGACTTTGGGATGATCGCAGTAAGCCTGAATCTGGCGAGCCCAGCTACGACCTTAGCCGTGCCGAGTCACCAAGTCCTCCGGCAACCGCCACCCATCTTTTCCCGTCCCTCCCTGATCTTTCAAAACTTCCTCAGCCAGCTCTCGAAACAATCGGACTTCATTGGGACAACGCTGACTCACATCGTTCACCTCCCAAAGATCATCCGGTTTAGCATACAGTTCACATTCGTCCGTATCAGCGTTGAACATGAACTTCCATGCATGCGTCAGCAAAACCAGTTCTGGATCATTCTGAAATACAACCATCGCCCGATCGATCGCCGGCAAAGCCGAGTTCTCCGCCAACCACGACTCGACCTGATCATCTGCCCGGCAAAAAAACGACTCAATCAAACTCGGCACCACCGCGGGCGTCACCAGCTTCCCCGAACGAAGCGACTGACCACCAACCGATTGCTCACTGGCGAACTTCTCCGGCAAACAAATCATCAACGGCGAATGCACACTTTCGTTGTAGCCGTACTTAAGCGGTAACGTTTGTGCGAATTGGGCGTCCGGCGACCCCACCAAACCATGTTGCCCTAACGCGTAACCTCGTAGCGACGTCAAACAAAACATCGTGTCCGCAAACTCGGGCTGATCCAGTACATCCAACAACACACCGATAAAGTCATCCAACAGACGGACCTGCGCATCCATCGCCTGCTGAACTCCCAGCAAAGCATCCGGGTCGCCGTCCTTGATGTCAAAGACAAACTCCGGTGGCTCATGAAACTTGGGCGGTTCGGGATCATCGGGATCCGCCAAACTCTGCCGTAATTCATACGGAGCGTCCCACTGTCCAGCCAAACCGCTACAGTCCACCCAAGCCAAACTCTGTGAAGGCATCGACTCCAAGTGGTCAATCAGCTGAGCAAAAAATCTGGCCAAACTCGTTTGCGACGCCCGACTGGCCAACCGGTCCAGCGGCTTCACACTCAAACGACTCACCGAATCGAATTCCGCTAGAACATCACTCTCAGCCAACCAATCTCGGTCGCAGATAAACGTCGACTCGACACCTGCCCGATTCACCGCCGCCAACCAAGTTCCCTCCGACGAATCGCCCGATGCAGCATTCACCGATGCAGCCCCGAATAACTCTCGGTAACTGGCTTCCAAATTTGCAATCGGGGCGACCGCTTGGTCAAACAATACGCCACGACCGGCAATTCGATTCATTGCATCGGTGCCGTGGCAAGTATTTCCATAAGCCCCAATCTGGCTGGGGTTCAAGCGATCCACCGCCAAGACGATGACTTTTC
>CAZKTR010000745.1:0-1807 GCA_964555525.1 uncultured Pirellulaceae bacterium | reverse complement strand
GCCATCGTCGGATCAGCATCCAACTGAGAACCCGCGAGTCCAAGAGTACATCGGCGAAAGAACTCGATCGCAAAATCAGCGATCAACGAAATTCGCTGGCGTTTAAGATAGTTCTCTTTTCCCGCGGCCTCCGCAAACGCGATCAACTGCTTCGCAAAATCGTTAGCGTGGGCATCGCCCGAGGCGAGCTTTTGCAATAGTGTTTGTCGGAACTCCATCACTTCCGGATCCGCCAATTGCAACGCGCGGCCGACCGAACCGCCAGCTGCCGCGGCAAGTGCTTCAGGCGGCAAGCTGGATTCAGCGGCTTCATCATCGGCGGGAATCCGACCCAATACCTCTACCACTTGTTGATCACTAAGCGGATCGAATCGAACGACTTGGCTTCGCGAAACAATCGTTTGCAACTGCCGCTGCTGGCTGGTGCCCAGCAAAATCAACAACGAGTTCGGTGGCGGCTCCTCAAGTGTTTTCAGCAGACAATTTGCACTTTCGGTATTGAAGTAATCCGCGTCGTCAATGATCGCGATCCGGTAGCCACCACAAAAGGGCTTCAAACCAATGTCGTAAACCAAACCCTCGCGGCGCCGCTTATCTCCTTTTCCAATAAACAACTCAACAGGCAAAATCGATTTGCCTTTGGGTTTACTAACCAACAGCAAATCAGGATGAGTCCGTTGCTTGACCTGCACGCAAGCCGGGCACTCTTCGCACGCGGTCAGTGATTCGATTGGATTATGATCACACAAAATTGCCTGAGCGAGCTTCAAGGCAAAGGTTCGTTTGCCGATTCCATCATCACCCACAAACAAATAGGTGCTGGCCAAACGATTCCTCGCTACGCTTTTTTGAAACCGTTCGAGTGCTGACTGGTGGCCGATCACATTGTCCCACGACATATTTTTTTTCCGATTATCAATTTAGCTGTAACGTGGTCATCAAATCGTTCGACCCAATTGCGCGAATGGAAGTCAAAACCTCGCCGTACTCAAAACCTGCTGTCGCTCCAACTGCTCCCGCAATCGAGCGAACACGGTGGTAGATGTGTTCTTTGGCTGGTGGAAACTGAGTCGCATAGCAACGAACCGAATCTAGTTTGAGTTCGATGGTCGACGTGATATCGTGGACAAACTGCTTGGCGCCTAAGCCAGACCATTCGTCCTCGAAAAACAAATGGTAATACAATTGCCGAGAAATCACATGGACCGGCAAGTCACCAAAATACTGATCCCATTTGCTCAGCCGGCTATAAAACACCGCCGCGTCAGTGATTTGAGCGGCTTGCCAATGATCTGGCGAAGCCATCGGAGTTTTATTATTTAGGCTCAACACGAGCTTGGGTCGGTAGATCCGAAACTGCTTGGCTAGGGCCACGCGGGCTTCAAAGCAGTCGAACAACCGCCGGTTGGGCATATCCAAAACGATTCGGTGAACCCCCAGTTTAGCTGCGGCGGCTTGGGCTTCGGCCAGCCTGATTTTCGGATCGTCGCAACCGGGAGTAGGTTCGCCATCGGTCAAGTCGATGATCCCAACCGACAAACCCTGCTGAGCCAGCACGGCCAAGGTACCGCCGCAACCGATTTCGCAGTCGTCAGGATGAGCCCCGACGGCGATGACGTCGAGTTGTTTTGGATGATTTTCGGTTTTTGTCATGCTGTTCAAAATATGTCAGTAACTCGTTTTGGTAAAGGGTTCGACTACGAGTTTGATGCCGGATTTGTGGATCGGCGACAGTGGGTAACTTGTTTTCATCGGCATCGAAGCTAAATCAATCGTTGACATTGCGGCTGGGAAATTGAAAATGAGC
>CAZKTR010000744.1:0-1834 GCA_964555525.1 uncultured Pirellulaceae bacterium | reverse complement strand
TTTATCGTGGTAGTATCCCGGAACTCGATGGGCATTATTTCTTTGCCGACTTCGTTAACAACCGGCTTTGGTCTTTCCAGTTTAACGAGGACGACCAAGCTGATTTTGACGGTACGAACTTCACCAATTTTGTAGACTGGAGTGACCGCATCGAAATCATGGGCTCCAAGATTGACACGATCCCCAACATTTCGTCGTTTGGTGAGGATAATGACGGCAATCTGTTCGTGGTCAATCTCAATGGAAACGTCTTTCGGCTCGACTCTGTCACCACGTTAGGAGATGTTAACCGAGACGGTACGGTCAATTTCTTAGACATTTCCCCTTTCATTTCAGTTCTATCGGACGGAGGCTCTCAAGCCGAAGCGGACGTTAATGGCGATGGAAACGTAAACTTTTTAGATATCTCACCATTTATCATCTTGCTTAGTCAGTGAATAGTTAGCTTTCGTTTTTTTAGTGTATTTCGTGGTTGTCAATTCTAACTGCCGCGACAATAAAAAAGCGTTGCCGTCCGCCACCTCGAATGACAGGCCAGCGGTAACTGTCGCCACCTAGGTTTTCTTTTCGGCTTTGTCTTCGTCGGTAGGCCGAGCGTCGGCGAGCCACTGGTCGGTGCTCTGTGGATCGGCCAAGCGACACATCTCTTCGAGTTGATCGGCGATCGCGTATAAATCGTCTCGCCATTGGTCATGTGAAATGTCTGCCGGGCATAGTTCTGCCATTTCGTCAATTAACAGAACCAGTCGCAACAAGTGCCGGAACACGATGCCTTCTTGTTGCTGTAGCTTGTTGCCGGTGATGTACTTGTTAAAGTCCGTTCCGTATTGCAATGCTTCGCCAGCAACCCAGACGGGGCTGATCCGCAAATCATCAACCGATGGGAAGTCGTATTCAAACAATCGCTGAAGTTTGCGTGGCAAGGTCAACAGCGGAACGTAGTCCTCTTCGGGGATCCAGCCACGATCTTCTTCCTCGTCTTTTGGCAGGGCTCCAATTTCTTCGGCGGAGGCCAAACCCAAGGTCAATAGTTTTTCGTCCAAACGAGTGGTCGCGAGTGGTCCGGGAGGGAGCTCTTCGTGAGGCGGGATCCGTGTGGTTTTGCCGAGTGACCGAGATAGTTCGAGCAAGCTTTCCAACGCCATGATGCGTTCGTTGCGATCGGCGATGCCCAAGTGTTTCATTAGGAACACTGCGTACAGCGGGTGTACGCCGCGTAGTTTCAACAGGTCGTCCAACGCTTCGGTGGGCGTTGCGGTGGCGGGTTCGTAATCGGATTCGTCTTCGACGGGAGCGGATTTCTTTTTGCCCGTAGGTTTTTCTTTGCCAGCTGGCTCGGTTTCGTTGGAACCTTGCAGGCTCGACCCGCCCAATGTCAGGCTGCTGCCCAGCCCTCCACCAAAACTCAGTTGGGATAAGTCCGGCGGCCCGTCTTCGGTTTCCGGTTCAACCGTTTTATCGACTTCTTCTTCGCCGGATTGTTCTTTGGCGATTTCAGCGATCGGTGGTTTGGGGGCCAGCGTTACATAGCCACCTCGCCAAAGCGTGATCAGTTGGCGGTTCAAGCGGCGCTGAGCGATCTTGAGATCGGCTGGTTTCATTAACCGGCCGTTGAGCAATTTGCGAATTCGTTTCACGTCGGGAGATAGGTCCAGCATGTAGACCAACAGTCGCCAGGTGAGCGGACCACGTGATGCCAAGTCAGCCGATGGCGCTTCGATTAGCTTTTGGAATTGGGCTTCGGTCCAATACTGTTGTCCCTCGCGTCGTTTGGGTTGCTTCTTTTTGAGGGCTTTCTTTGCTTTGCGAAGTCCTGGGTCTTTGGTGTCGTCGG
>CAZKTR010000743.1:0-1836 GCA_964555525.1 uncultured Pirellulaceae bacterium | reverse complement strand
GCCTAGTCCTTGTCACAAAACGTCCCAACGACATGACTGCAGTCACGGGGCCGACGCTGTAGCATGTACTGCATCATGTGCGCTACCCATTGCCCATCAAGAATCACTGTTATGTTTATATGCTACGCGAGAGGCAACGACAGGGGTTGTGCTCTGAGCTGTCGGATCCGTGGCTGTCAAACCCGGCCAGACTTGCCCCGTTCTTGCGACGCCGGGATCAAGCCCAGCTGACTTCCCAGGCAAATGCGCTTGGCGTGATGTGGGGCATGTATAGCTGGTAGGTTGTCTATGGGCGCAGTTTCCAAGCATGCATACGGTGTTGATCGTTACGTACCAGAACAGATTGCTGCTCTGCACAGCGTTACGTACGCCCGTACTTGCGTGAGGCACTTCTATGCAAACGGTGACTTACGGATCGTGCGCTTGGAGGCAACGTCGTGTCGTCCACGTTGAGTCGAGACGCTGGATGGGTGTTTGGCGCCTGACCGTGGGCAAGAAGTGTAGCTCGAAGGTTCAGTGATACGTGCACATCTCTGTCTCAACATCCAAGCTATATCGTGCGAGCGATCTCTTGCCAAGCTTACGCCTGTTCGTCAGGTGACTTGCAGTTGGCCGTCGTAGGCACAGCTGCCGTTTGATGCAGCAGAATCAACTCCCCAAATCGTGATCATTCGTATGTTCTGGATCATCGGTGCGCTGGCACTAGCAGCTGTGCGCGGTGACTGAGATGCTTTGGGCGTCTTCTGCCAAGCCCCCGTCGTGGCCGATGGTCTAATACACTACCAAAGCTTGCAGGTGGTACCAAGGTGTTATTTCAGGTGGTTTTAAGGTCGAGGACGCGCTGAATGGTCCACTAGCTGAGCTCTGAGCTCTTCGCTGGGAGCAGCAGGTCAGCAGAATGGCTGGCGAGGCGCCCGCTGGAGACTACGTCCCCGTAAATGGCTGGACAGACTTTGAGGAAAAGTTGCAGACCGCTGGTTCAGCCCCAATATATTTGCAGCTGCAGTCCCCGGGCCCATACAGAATGGTGAATGGGCTGAGACCCGGCCAAGGCGTATCAGCAATTATCAGATGTGATGATGCCTCGATAGACATCGACATAAAAGGGGCAGAGGAGTATGTGGCTGAACCGGACTCCACATTAGATTTCTGGGGCTGCGGGATCCACACTGACAGATTGTTCCCCCTGGCCGAGCGAACACAATTCAACGAGTGTCAAGTGTTTGGCGAATGCCAGGTGCGCCATCTCTTTCAGCTGATAGTTTTTTCTGGCTGATCGGTACCCTCGATTATGTAGCCCCTGTGTGCCATTGTGACACCCATACAGTTCCTGGTCGCTTCGCCAGTGGCCAGCGTCACAGATTTGCTGAACAGAGATGTTGGGTGCAGTGCATGGGCACTATGTACCAACAGGGCAGATGATAAACGTCTAGAATTGGCAATAGGAATGTTAATAAACTTCTACTATACTACAGAGTAGTACCATCAGTTGTAGAAGCAACATATGATGACGTTATCTCGCATTATGTATTACTGCAGCTGGGTTCTGTTACATTATTTGGCTGTGCCGCCCCCAACAGGGCTTTGTGGGTATTTGTCTTCGCTCAGATCATGGGCTTTGTTGTGTCTGCCTACCCGAGTGCACGCCTGAGCGATTTCTGGCAGCAACTGATACAGACAGTCAGATACTCTGGTGAGCCCAGAGCCTGCACAGACTGCTCGCCTGATGTATGGAGTAGAATCGTGCCGTGTAGTATACTGGACTGGAGGCAGAGTTGGGCGTGCTTGATTGCTGCGGGGACCTCACTAGCGCTTGCTCACGAGAGAATGCCTGAG
>CAZKTR010000742.1:0-1836 GCA_964555525.1 uncultured Pirellulaceae bacterium | reverse complement strand
GATGACGACTGCACTTGCCCAAACTGCTGCTAGAAACGGCGGCAGGAATGTCTACATACAAAAACTCGCTACTTGCGCTCGATCGGAAACGCTTGGTCACCTTGCGAGCGAGTTGACGGTGGGACATTGGGGACGCGATCCAATTTAGGTTCGTCTGAAGACCGACCGCATCCGGACATTGTCGCGAATAATATCGCCAAGCCAAAAGTCGAAACCACGAATGACAACATTCTCATTTGAGCAAGGTTTCCTGAAGTAAGTTGTGCATCTAGACCAATATTGTCCATAAGTCGTTACTGAATCGAACTGGTCGGCTCGCCGCCGTTTCGCGTAGCAAGATCCTCCAGCACCGTCGAACTAAAACCGGTGCTTCCATTGTTTCCCCGGTCAAGCTGATAGCTATAGAATTGCACGCTTGCATCTGCCAGCGCCCACATCCCTCCGCCTGGGTGACTGCTCCAGAAGTGAAATCGATGAAGATTGCCTTCGTCGTCAATCCGCCCTGGACGGAAGAAATCCGTTTCAGCAGGATTTGGATCTGAAAGTCGGCCAACTCCGATTCGCTCATGGACACCAAGGACGACATCGGTTTCACCAAGACCATTCGCCCCCGCACCAGCCCACTGCCAGCCGAACTGAAGATTCGAAGAAGCAGTTCGCTCACCAATCATCAACGTGTTGGACGAACCGTCAGTGATCGAACTAAACTTCACTGCCGAGTTGGCATAGATCATTCCGTCCTGCCCACCCGTCTCTTTGTAACTGTCCCGCCCGCTAACCGCCAGATAGGATGTCACAGCTGCCTCATTGCCATCAGAGGCACGATACACGGCAGGGCCGCGAGTCTCGGAGGGACAAATATAGATTGGGACACTGATACTATTAATCGTTTCTCCATTGGGCTGATACTGCCACCAAGGCCACGCCGTGAGATCGGCCATCGCATAAACGTTTCCCTGCTCCGTAAAAGGAGCGATCCACATCATCCAACTCCAAAACGCACCGCGACGGGGACGGCCACTATTGTCATAGCCTCCCGGAGCCGGGTCGACTTGGTGAAACAACCAGCGGGGAGCCAAGTGCCCCGGAGGAAACGTCATGTGAGCGCTTTCGTAATCATGCAACGCAAGGGCACTTTGACGAAGATGGTTGGCGCATTGCGTCCTTCTGGCCGCTTCGCGAACTTGCTGGACCGCAGGCAGCAACATTCCAACCAAGACCCCGATGATGGCAATCACAACCAACAATTCGACAAGCGTAAAACCTCGAATGCGCTTTTTCATATCACACCCCCCAATACAAATGACTAGGAATTTTAGCTTCATTGTGTTAGCAGTCGTTTTCTCCCAACCACCAACACAAAACGTTCAGTTGCTCATCCGTATTGTACATACTTTTCACTTTGAAGAGCGATATATATTTGGTGCAAAAATTGCATTCCGAAGAAAGAGGAGATGCGCTGGAGGTCGGTGATCGGGCTTAGAATCTCATCTATACTGCCTCGACGCGGCATCCCCCCAAGGCGCTGGCCTCGCCATGCTTTATTTAAGAGGCCACAGGCATAAATGTGCTTTAGTTAATTCTGTAAGTTTACAGCCGATTATCAAGTTCGGCCAACTATGAAATTGATTGCCGTTTGCCACCAATTGCTAGACGAAACTTCAAGCGAGAGCCCATTAAATTTTCACCATTTTGTAAATAGTTAATACACCGTTGCATATATGTACCATGACTTTCTTGGCTGTTATCGCCTTCACAACTTTAAGCCAAACTGTCTGCGCGCCCACAATTGCAAAAGCTTCCGCCGCATCTATTTCTGAAATTCCAGCGACTTTC
>CAZKTR010000741.1:0-1839 GCA_964555525.1 uncultured Pirellulaceae bacterium | reverse complement strand
AGGCTTAAGATGCGACGAGTTTCCATCATTCCTCGTTCGGGGGTCAGTTAGATTCAAATCGCGTTGTGTACACTATATAAAAATACTGAACTCACCTCCAGTCTCCCCACCTCCAGCCTTGTAAGTGATATCACGAAATAGAGACGTCTTTCTAACGGTTAGTCCATTTTGGTGACATACTATTGCGCTTGGTGTGGAAAACATGGTATTGTGTTAACCGTGGTTTTGGTGTCTACACCTGCATCGTGTTGCACTTAGCGAAAATTCGCTGGACGAATCTACTTCGATTAATGGACTTAACTTATGCTTACTCGTTTCTTACTTTCTCTTTCATTTCTGCTGATCCCCGTCATCTGTCAAGCACAGCTTCCTAATCCTGACTACTATACGCTTTTTCAGCTTACGGGAGGTGCTGGCGAGACGCGCTTAATAGATTCTGAGGGAACAGTCCTACATACATGGGAATCGAATATATCGGCACCCAGTGGAACGTCGGCGTATTTGAGAGAGGATGGATTATTACTAAGAGCTGGTCAACGTGGTGCTGTCCCTCCAGGAGCTTTTCTACCAGGTTCATGGGGTACCGTGCAGCTTGTGGAGATGGATGGAACGGTGGTCTGGGAATATACGCAGCAGGTCGTAGGGGAACTCACGTTTCACCATGATCTAAAACCAGTGGGAAACGGAAATATCTTAGTCACGGTTTGGGAGTTTTTGTCGGCAGCGGAAATGGAGGCTCTAGGATGGGAACCGGTCAGTGGTGTCAATGGAGTGTGGATGGAAAAAATCCAAGAGCTAGAGCCAAATCTGTTGGATGGTTCTACGACCGTAGTATGGGAGTGGGCGGTAGAGAATCACCTTTCACAAGATCTGGATGCGAATCGGGCGAACTTTGTTGACGTGGGTTCGGAGCGCGGACGAGTGGATATTAACTTTAATGCCGGGATTGCAAGTGGGGATTACTTTCATATTAGCGGGATAGATTACAGTGAGGAGCGGGATGAGATCGTGCTTTGTCCCAATAATATTGATGAGTTATGGGTGATCGATCATAGCACCACGACAGCAGAGGCAGCGACATCTACCGGGGGAGCCCGTGGTCAAGGTGGGGAGTTAATTTATCGCTGGGGAAATCCTCAGGTGTATGATTTTCATAATGGGTCGACGGAGCCGGGTTTCCTCCGCAGGGCGCATGATCCAAGGTGGTGCGTGGATCCGGATTCTGGTGAGATCCAATTAACGGTGCACAATAATGAGCAAGTAGATAACACTCCACAAACTGCCGATTCTCAGGCTTTACTTCTGGATCTGCCACTCAATGAGAGTGGGGATTATGTCATTAATGATGCGGAGACTTTTCTTCCCGAGGCTCCTGTGGTTTTGTATGAACGGGATCCTGCTAATCCGTTTTTCAGTACACCTTTCATGGGGAGTGCACAGCGGTTAGGCAACGGAAATATCTTAATTACACTTGCTTTAACTCGAACTCTGGTGGAAGTTGATCAAGCGGGGCAGATTGTTTGGGAAGAGACGATTAGCTCTGGTGGTAACTTCATCTTTAAGTCACAGAATTACTCCGTGAATTATTCTGGATTTCAGAATTTACCGTTTGCCCTTCTCAAGGGAGACGTCAACTTGGACGGCGGAGTTAACTTCCTAGACATCTCTCCATTCATTGGTGTTTTGTCAGAAGGAGGTTTTCAGGTTCAAGCGGATATAAACTGTGACGGGGTGGTGAACTTTTTGGATATCTCGCCATTTATCAGTATTTTGGCAGGTCCTACTCCTTAATTCACTCGGTTTGCGAAACCGTACGGCAAACTCAATACGACAATGACA
>CAZKTR010000740.1:0-1840 GCA_964555525.1 uncultured Pirellulaceae bacterium | reverse complement strand
GTGCAGGCTACAGTTGAGACTTGATAGATTGGTTACATTTTCTTATGGGTGGTGTTCACCAGATATTGGACCCAGGTGTAATACACACAGTCGTCTTGTTGACGTGGTACCATCATTCTGTTCAGTTCCTGAGTTCCAAAGCACTGTTCCTCTGCATTGCCCGAGCGGGCGAGCACGTCACAGGCTGCTTCACCACTACCCTACTCGAATAGCTATCCTAAAAGTCGTCCACGTCGATATCATCATCGTCATCATCATCATCTACGTCGATGTCATCCAGACCATCGTCGGAAAACCCTAGCTCCTTGTTCATAGCCTCGTACTTGTCGGCCTGTGATGTATCTGTCTGCTCATCACTCCCATCCGCTGAAGCGTTCACCAGGCTCCCTTGAACAGCGGAAACCTGCTGCATTTGCGGCTCATCCCGCATCACCATGGAGCCACCTGCACTCTTGCAGCTGGGCTTAGTTCCTCTCCACTGCCCTCGGAGCTGAGAATCAAACCTGAGGAGCTACTCGACTTTCCGAATATTCGAGCAGCAATTTATGCATCGCTTCCAGGTTTCCAATGTGCGCACGCATGCGTGCCAACGGCCACCCACTCCTGGCCGCTGCAAGGGTGCCCTCTGCTACCCCACATCCGCGCATATACCAGCAACTGACGCACCGAATCCCTTTGTAGCAACTGCTGCGACAGATTCGTCAGAAGAATCTCCGTCCAAGTCTTTGAACTCGGTCGCATTTTCGTTCTCATGCACTGAAACTTGGCCACGAATCAACTTCCAGTCATGGTCCTCTATCCGTTGCCGCAAACGCTCGAGCTTCACCTCCTCAGCCCTCATCCGTGCTTCCTCATCTCTGCATAGCACAGTTGATCGAGTTTAAGTTTCTGCGACCTGCATTCTGTCTCAGACAGCATGTCTCACACACAGCCAGCAGCGAACAAAAGAGCCAACGCCCGCCCCAAGACGCTGAGCTGGAAGCCCAAAGCATGCATCCATCACTCTCACAGCATAGATACGTTGCAGCCATTCTGAAGCGAACTTGCGAATTTTGCCAAGCTCCTCTTCAAGGTACTCGAGAGTTCGAAACTTGGCCAAAAACACGCTGCTGACTCTCTGAAGTTCCTGGAAAACAGTGTCCACTTCTTCCTGGTACGGTGCACTCACGTGCTTCATCTGCATGAGCCGTTGCTCCATCCTCTCCCGCTCTGCCTGCTTGCGCCTTAGCTTGTCCTCGTTCTCTGTTTTCTGGACGTCCAACTGCTCTATCCTAGACTGAAGCTGCTCATCCTCTTCTATCAGTTGGTCGACCGAGTCCTGAACAGGAAACACCGCATGCACATTCTGCTGTCTGACTGCAGATAACACCACGAGCATGTGACTACGGCAGAGGCCCTGAGCAACGGATGGAACACCTGCACTGCCCGTTCAATATCAACCTTGTCAGTGTGCTGCCCAAGGATCTGCTGCCTTGCGGCGCCAAGCTCTGGCTCCCATGCAAGATGTGCGTGTATCTCTTGCCCAGCTCGGTTGATGTCTAACACAGCCTCTCCAACACACTTGACGGTCTTGTCCATGTGCCCCAGTTCTTCGAGAGCTGATTCTGTCCCTCGAGAGATGTCCTGCACCATGCTGCAAGCTCGGGACTGTCGAGGCACCAGGATTAGCGCTCCGACATGACCAGCAAGCACGGAAAAATTGGTGATACCAGCAAGCACCGCACCTCTGCATCTGTGTTGGCCCGTTGCGATGCCGCAAACAGCAAATCTGTGACTTTCAAGAGCTCATGCACTGCCCGTCCATCTGCCGCGTACAAGCGCTTTATATTCAGCTTCAGCC
>CAZKTR010000739.1:0-1842 GCA_964555525.1 uncultured Pirellulaceae bacterium | reverse complement strand
CTCCGCCGTAGATATTGCGACTGGTGATGACAATGTCGTCTCGTCCGAGCACGTGGGACAGGACGGTGTCGATCGCTGCCATGCCGCTGTTAAAGTTCCAAGCAAAGTACTCGCCCGCGTATTTGCCGGCGCAGAGATCGACGACATGATTGGCCAAGCAGACGCTGGTTGGGTTAAGTAGCCGCGAGTAAATCTCCAGCATTAGTTCTTTGCCACAAAACGCATCAGCAATCCAATCCGCACAGGCGTAGACGTAGGTCGCGGTTCGTGTGATCACAGGAGTCGCAGAAAATAGCGCTGTGACATTGTCGAATACAGGATAGGGGCCTTTGGCGGCCTGTGTTTCGCCGGAATAGTCGAGCGCTTGGTATGTTTTGCGAAACGGATGTTGCAGCGTATCGAGTAGTTTGGCAAGTTGGAATGAAAGAAATTTTTGCGAGTTGAACCGTCGGATCTTGTCGGTTTGGTCCAACTGAGACATCTCTTGTAGGGTTAGTTGCCAGAGGTGTTCAATATCGTTCTGTGATTCATACATGCGCGAAACGACATGGCCGAGCGCTTGGCCATACTCTGATTCAGCTGGAATGCCAAAGTGTGCTAACTGTTCGGCGACCAGTTCGTCTAATGTTTGAGCGGTCGTTGAGTTGCGCTTTGGGGAAAGCATTTTCATCTTTTCAAACTGATTCGCTGAGGTCATATTCGGCTCTGTTTCGTGGTTTCGGAAAGGGGGTTAGTTGGGGCCAGATTGGATCTCAGATTCTCAATGCAGGCAAGAGGATTTGCAGGTGCTTTTTGGGCGTTTTTTATAGGATAAGGTTGTCGACGGTGGCTCTTTTGACGTATTTGCTCGCAGACATCGGCCGGCGGCGGAAGTGTGTTCCGGAGCACCAATGTGGCCATGGGGTAAAATTGGTCATCGGATTATTGGTTATCGAGGGCGGTGATGCGGAGAGCTGCCTGTTGTGCAGCTGCGGTACCGGAATGGTTTTCGATCAGTTTTTTGTACTGTTTGATTAGCGATTTGGTCAAACTCGCTCGACCGTCAAGCTTCGTTTCTTTTTTTGCCAGTCGTTCAAAGGCTGATTGAGCGTCCACTTCTTTGGCGACGGTCTCGTGCTTAAGAATTGGAGTGATCAGCTTTTTGAGTTTTGACCTAGCGTCCCCCTTTAGCTGTTTGATTAGGGGTAAGCGTTTCGAGTAGTTCATCAATGCATACGCTTCTAGAGGAGATGCTTGATGGGGCTGAAGGATTTCGATGTAGGCATCGCTCCAAGCAGTTAATGCCTTTTGGCTGGCGGGCATTCGCGCGATTGCTGGGGTTGAGCCGATGGATTGGAGCACAGAGAAAAGACTGGCTTCGCGTGAAACGGCATCGTTATCCTTCATTGCGAATTTTAGTTCTACCTCCAAGTCGTTGGTGATGTCTTGTTCGGTAAGTTGTGGATTGTTGAAGCGCTGGAAGCGATACATGAAGTCGAGCATCGCGATGGTATCTTCCAAACCACCCCATCGATGGCCGGTTGGAAGTTTTTTGGTGGCGATATGGAAATCTTTGCGTTGGTAGGTTTTGATCGCGTCTTCAACGTTCTTTGGCGGCTGGATGGTATCTTTTGCCCCGTACAAAAACGTCACTGACTGGCCGGGAGCACAGAACGATCCGTTACCGCTGTGGGCATGTAGTAGGACTCCGGCGATCATTTGAGGGTGCCGAGTTCCTAGTTTGACGCTCGCCCAAGCAGCCCCAGACAGCCCTGTGGCGAGTTGAAGACAGTGGTGCTTGCGCAAATAAGCGGTACTTTTGAGAACGGCGTCTTGGGCTTCGTAGATTGGGGCTTCTGGGCC
>CAZKTR010000738.1:0-1842 GCA_964555525.1 uncultured Pirellulaceae bacterium | reverse complement strand
TATCCAAATGGAACCTCTGCCCCGGCAAACAAATCATTGGCTTCCATCGCAACGGTGGTTTTGGTCAACAAGTCGTGCTGGAGTCCGATCGAGTCGTACCGTTGATGGACGGACTAACGCCAGCCCAAGGTGCTTTGGTCGAACCGTTGTCGATCATCACTAACGCGTTGTACAACAAGTGCAACATCAAACCCGGTGATGATGTCGTGGTCACTGGCTGCGGGATCATTGGCTTGATGTCCGCCGAGGTTGCTCGGGCTTCGGGCGCGCGAGTCGCGATCACCGGGATCGCCCAAGACCGAGACACACGACTCAAACGAGCGAAAGAGCGCGGCTTTATCACGCTTGAGGTTTCGCCTGACAATTCACTGGCGGCTCAACTGAAAGCCGGCGTCAAAGACGACCAAGGCGTGCCCTTTGGTGACCACGGCGCCGATGGAAAAATTGACTTGCTGATCGAATGCTCAGGCGTACCCCAAGTTTTATCCGAAGCAATCTCGGTTGTTCGCCCCGAAGGTGACATTTGCGTGATCGCGACTTACGGACAAGACGTCGAAATCAACGCCACTCATTTGACTCGCACGTCGTTAAACATGCGAGGATCGATGGGATCTTGTCGAGACGATTACATGTCGGCGATGAAGCTAATGATTACCGGGATCTTCCCCGCCGAACACTACACCGACCTTTACGACTTTGCAGACGTGACCAAGGCCTTCGAGGACTCGATCACTGCCAAGAATGTCAAAGCCGTCGTCAAAATGAACTAACGAAACCACCATGTCAAAAATCTTTATCACCGGCGGTACCGGCTGCATCGGCTCGGTCACCATTTCCCAACTCCTCAAGGACTCGGCGATCGAAAAAATCGTCGTCGCCACTCGCTCCAACAACGCCGCTCCGCTGCAGCTTTGGCTGGGCGAAGAACTGGACCCGCGGATCGAGTTCGTCAAACTCGACGTGTCGGACTATGCGGCGATTGAACGAGTCCTACAGGAAGTCGACCCGACGCACATCGTTCACTTGGGCGCCTACCAAAGCCCTGACTGTTCGGCTGACCACGTTGGTGGAATGGCGATCAACACCGGTGGGACGATGGCTTTGTTCGACGCCGCTGAAAAACTGACGAACCTAAAGCGATTTGTGTTCGCCAGTTCGGCTGCGGTTTACGGCATGCGTTCGATGTACCCGCAGGACATCATCGACGAAAACGTTGTCTTAGCTCCGCCGAACCACTATGGGATTTGGAAGCTGGCCGGCGAGCACTTGGCTCGATTGTTCCACGACAATACCAACGTCCCCACGGTTTGCCTGCGATTGAACACGACTTACGGCAAAGGCCGCGACAAAGGTAAAACATCGGCGCCGACAAACGCGTTAAAAGCCATCGCCATGGGAGCCGAAGCGGGCAACGTGATGCCGTTCGCAATGCCCTACCAAGGCCGCGAAAACTATCACTTTGTCGAAGACGTCGGAGCTTGCTTTGCGGCTTGCACCGTGCAAGACTATGAAGGCTATGGGGCTTTCAACATCCCCGGCAAAACCATTCCGATCGAATCGTTTTTGAACCTCGCCGCTGAACAAGCCAAAGAACTTGGGCTGGGCGATTTTGCTTCGCTTTCGATTACGCCTGACTGCCCGCCGAATCTGTTTGTCTGTGACTTGGATCATCAAAAGATTACTAACACGTTTGCCGATTTGCCCGTGACCGACATTGCCGCTGGAATCCGTCAATCGTTGATCGAATTCCAAGCAATGGCAAAGAACGGATCGCTCACTTACTCAACACCAGCGTCATGAACAAACTTGGAATAGCGAATTCCAAGCAATGGAATAGCGAAT
>CAZKTR010000737.1:0-1843 GCA_964555525.1 uncultured Pirellulaceae bacterium | reverse complement strand
CAAGCGTAGATTCATCTGTCGAAAATCACTCATGCCGCCGGTTACCCCGGCTTCAGATTGCTCGCTGATTTGGCAACACTCTTGGTGATTTCATTGTTTTCATTCACCAGCACGATCTGAGCCTCGTGGTTTTCGATCTCCGCTTCGGTGAATTCACCGTAGCAAACGATGATCACAACGTCGTCGACTTTGACGAGTCGGGCTGCTGCACCGTTGATACAGATTTTGCCTGATCCGCGGATACCGGGGATCACATAGGTCGTAATTCGACTGCCGTTGGTAACATTCAGGATGTCAACCTTTTCGAAGGGAACCATGTTAGCGGCCTCCAACAAATTCAGGTCGATGGTGATGCTGCCTTCGTAGTTCAAATCCGCTTGAGTGACTCGTGCGCGGTGGATTTTTGATCGGAGTAGTGTACGTAGCATGATTTGCCGTGTTTCAAAAAAAGTAAAGTTGTTTGTTATTGGACGGCCTAAAATTGGCCCGCAAAGATGTGTTGTTAAACCTGTTCGGCTACTTCACGAGCTTTGCGAGCGTCGATGAAGCTTTTGATAAACATCGCCATAGCCAAAACACCTGAAATGACCATCACGCTCGACCGCAGGATTTTCATTGGGTTGCCAGAGATCAGTGCTGATCGAAAAGGCACTGACATAATTAAAATTAACGCGATCAAGGTGATCATCACCGCGAGGTGAGCAATCATCTTGTTGTGTTTGGCAATCCTTGGCACCATCGGTAGCAGGATTGCTCCGAAGGCAACTGGGATAATCGCGGTTGGTGCCCCCGTGGCGAAATAGCCCCACAGGCCCATTGCCATGAGGGCGATTGAGTTGATTGCGTTTGCTGTGGCAGCGTTCACGGATTAGTCGTCTTTCTCGTTAGAAGCCGTCTTCTTAGCAGTTGCTTTTTTGGTCGTCTTTTTCTTTGTCGACTTCTTTTTGGCAGCCTTCTTTTTAGTTGTCTTTTTCTTAGCGGCTTTCTTTTTGGCGGCCTTTTTCTTTGTTTTCTTCTTGGTTGCTTTGGCGTCGGAATCGTCGCCTTCGGTTTTCTTCTTCGTTTTACGCGGAGCGAATTCGAAGCCGAGCTTGCCCTTTTCGCGGTCGATCGTCAAGTGAGCTGCAAATTTACGGCCTTTTTTCGACAAAAAGCCCGGCATCAGGTCGGTCTTGCCTTCGACGAACAGCTTAATGCCTTGGTCGGTAGGAATCTCACGCTTCAAAATTGTCTTGCTGATCCGCACACCACGTTCATCGATCTTGGTCGCCATGTCGGGCGCAAGAAACGCGTTTTCATTTTCGTAAATTGGAATCATCACGTCCGAGTCATCCGACTGCTTGGCTTGGCAAATAATCATCTCTTCGGTCAGGTTTTTAAGTTCTTCTTCCCGACGGTCGTCGCCTTCGAACTTAAAACCGACTTTCCAAGTCTTCTTTTCCTTTGCCAGCGTGAGTTCGGCTTCGAACGGTTGCCCAAATCGACTCTTGAAATCAGCGATCGGGCCGATCAATTTGTTGGTCATCAAATCACGAGCCTCTTGCTCGGTCAATTCGTGACTAGCAATGTGCTTTTTCAAGCGGAATTTGCACTCGGGATTACGACACTCGAACACGCCATCGGTTTGGCGGTGAACTTGGCTGTCACATTCGGGACACGGAGCGTGTAAATCATCAAACGGACGGTTCACGATCTCGTCGTGGAAACTCTTCGTCTGTTCGACAATCTTCTTGGTCATCTCCTTGATCTCGGCCATGAAACTAGCGCGAGTTAACTTGCCCAACTCCATTTGCTTGAGCTTGTATTCCCAGTTGCCCGTCATCTCTGGCGAACTCAACGCTTC
>CAZKTR010000736.1:0-1844 GCA_964555525.1 uncultured Pirellulaceae bacterium | reverse complement strand
TGTACGTGGCGAATGTTGCCGAGGATGATTTGGAAGGCAAGAGTCCGTTGGTGGGGAAAGTGCGCGAATATGCTGAAAAGGTGGGGGCGAGCGTGGTGAGCGTTTGCGCCAAAATCGAATCTGAGATTTCCGAACTAGACCCCGAAGATCGCGAAGAAATGCTCGAAGCGGTTGGTTTGACCGAACCGGCGCTCAACGTGTTGGCTCGCCAAGCCTATCAAACGCTTGGTTTGGACAGCTATTTTACAGCCGGCGAGCAAGAAGTGCGGGCTTGGACGATTAAACGCGGTTTTACGGCACCGCAAGCTGCTGGCGTGATTCATACCGATTTTGAACGCGGATTTATTCGCGTTGAAGTGTATACTCTGGATGATCTGGTCGAGCATGAAACCGAGGTTGCGATCAAGCAAAACGGAAAACTGCGAGTCGAAGGCAAAAGCTACTTGGTTCAGGATGGTGACATTTGTCACTTCTTGTTCAACGTCTAGTTTGTTCAGACGCAAACAAACAAATCCCATTGTCGACTCCTTCGACCGTCATATCGGCGGGACTTGGAGCCGAGCAAAACCGAAAGAACAAAATGAATTTACCCATCGTCGATCCGTTGGCCACCGTCAAGAAAGCATGTGCTCGGCTAGAAGTTCTTAACGGCACCGCAGTTCCGACGCCCGCTGGCGACAATCCATTGCCGATGTCGATGAAGGAAGCCAAGGCCCGTGGCTGGGACGAACTGGACGTGGTCTTTGTTACCGGTGACGCTTACATCGACCATCCAAGTTTCGCGATGGCCATCTTGGGCCGGACGCTTGAAGCCGCTGGCTTCCGAGTCGGAATCGTCTCGCAACCGGATTGGCACAATTGCGACGCTTGGCGAGAGTTTGGTCGTCCGCGACTGTTCTTTGGGATCAGCGCTGGCAACATGGACAGCATGATCAATCACTACACTGCCAACCGCAAAGTCCGCAACAGCGACGCGTACTCGCCGGGCGGCCGAATCGGCGTTCGCCCTGACCGCGCAACGTTGGCTTACTGCCACCGAGCCCGTGAAGCCTACAAAGGCGTGCCGGTAATCGCCGGTGGTGTTGAAGCGTCTTTGCGACGGCTGGCTCACTACGACTTCTGGGGCGATAACGTTCGCAAATCGATTTTGCTCGACAGCAAAGCGGACTTGGTGATGTACGGGATGGGCGAAAACCCGATCGTCGAAATCGCTCAACGGCTCGACGCCGGCGAATCCGTCAAAGACCTGCGTGACATGCGCGGGGCGGCCTATGTCTGTGGTGCCAAAGATCCAGTGCCCGAGGACGCTCTCGAACTGCCTTCGTTCGAAGAAGTGCGGGAAGACAAGTACGCGTTTGCGGAAGCGACCAAAATCATTCACAACGAAACCAATCCGTACAACGCCAGACGTTTGACACAAAAGCACGGCACACAAACGGTCGTCGTGAATCCGCCGCAGTTTCCAATCACACAGACCGCGATGGACGGGATCTACGGTCTGCCGTACACCCGCAAGCCGCATCCGAGCTACAAAGAACCCATTCCGGCATTCGCCACGATCAAGGATTCCGTCACGATCATGCGTGGCTGCTTTGGTGGCTGTACCTTCTGTTCGATCACGGCTCACCAAGGCCGAGTGATCCAGTCGCGGTCGAAAGACTCGGTGATCGGCGAGATCAAAAAGATGGCTGACGATCCGAAGTTTACGGGCGTGGTCAGTGATATCGGTGGACCGACGGCGAACATGTACGAGCTATATTGCAGTAAGCCAGAAGTCGAGGCCAAGTGTCGTCGGCAGTCGTGCGTTCATCCCAAGATCTGCAAGCTGTTAGGAACCGATCATG
>CAZKTR010000735.1:0-1847 GCA_964555525.1 uncultured Pirellulaceae bacterium | reverse complement strand
CGATCTCGCGTTGGACTCTAGTATCAGATTGCTGACGGACGAAGTTATAGCCTGCCATTTGAACTTCTTCCAAAAGTACAATCCTTTTGACGCGGCCCCAATGGTACAAATCTGACGCGGCGCGAAGTCGTTCCCAAACTGCTGGGCCGTCAGCCATCACATAGGCGACTTCACCACTCGCTTCGGCATCGCTGACGTACAGCGGCCAAATCAAAAAACCACGAACGGTTGAACTTGAAAGCAGAAAGGTTGATGCGATCCATAACGTGGCTAACATCCAAAACCGTCGCCGCCATACCCGATTGATATTCTTTGACGCGTTGTCTGTTCCTTGAGTTGTCATCGTGAAATCACCATCAATCTAGATAAATAAGCTACGGAATTCCGCGGACGATAAATGGGCCAATGAGTCGCGTCAACCAAACAGGAAGCCGCTGCCATATCTGGACTAGACGCTGTTTGCCACCGGCATCGGGCCGCATGTCCTCAGGATTGCCTTTGCGAACATAGTATTGCCAGACCGCAGGGCAGGCCTCGGATCCCCACTGCTTCTTAAAGCGATGAGTACCGCTGTCGATGCTGCTCCTGCCGAAATCGAAAGTGTTACTCCCTCGCTCAATGGCTCGAGAGAACATCTGCCAATAGAGAAACATGTTTGCGTTCATTCGATTGAATGCCCGTAGGCAACTCGCGCTTGGGATCTCTGTTGTTCCTTGATGATGTACCATCAATCCGGCTGCAACAGCTTTTCCATTACTTTTGACAATGGCAAATTCTGCGTTGCCACCAAATGCGTCAATCGTTCGCGCAAACAGACTCTTCGAGAACACTGGCGTGCCCAAGTCTCTCATGTTGACGGCAAAAACATCATAGAAGTTATTGATGCTTTCAACGCCCGCGTACTCACACGAAAGTGAGTAGCTATGTGACTTTTTCACCTGACTACGCAGTTTTGATTTCAAAGATGCGGATAAGTCGTCAATCGTATTGGGTAACGCAAGACGCATATGCACTTTATCAATACGTTGCATGTTCAGTTTCGGATGTTGGATCGGCACTTCATGGCGTAGCTCCAAGTGTTTTACGTCTAATCGGTCTGCTAGGTCACAGGCGGCATCGACAAGAGCAGTCGCCGAGTCTGCATCGGTCGCCCATACGCCTCCAGTGTTCACATAGGGCAAGCTAACAAGGAACTTTCCGAACAGCGGTCCCGATACAAGACAAAGAGGCAACACACCAGTATCGGTCTGTTGGACGTGGGATTTCAGTAGGATGGTTTTGTGTCGCAACCCATTGGCCACGGCACTGATCCATGGTGGGCAATGTGCGTTTAGCGCTGGCCATTGGGCACGGCGTTCCTGGTCTCCCAGTAGTGGAAGCGTAGATGACCAAGCGGTTTCTGTAACGGAAACAGTCTTACGAATCACTACGCTGCACTTTCGGTGTAAATCAAGACCACCAGAATACAAGCCGGCCGGAATCGAAGTTATTGTATTTGAATTGTTATAGCTTTCGAACAGGCTATTCTAATTGCCAAACATGAGCTTCCAAGGCGTAGTTGTCCGTTGTGGAACAGATGTCTTCCTCTGCGACCGTGAAGCGTGCTAAACACGAACGCTACTTCCAAACGAAAAACAAGAAACGAAAAAAGGCTCGACTGAAATTGCTTCCAGTCGAGCCGAGTTAGTTAGGGTTGATTGGGAACAGCAGACTGCTCGATGCTCAGTTAGCCGATTAAACGGCTGCCAGTTGTGGCAGCTGTTCAGCCAGACGCTTACGAGCAACGTGCAGACGACGCTTGATCGTACCCAGTGGAGCGTCAAAGTCGTCAGCCATTTGCAACAGCG
>CAZKTR010000734.1:0-1855 GCA_964555525.1 uncultured Pirellulaceae bacterium | reverse complement strand
CCGGTCGCGGTAAAAATGCGCACGCTAGGTTAAGCGCAGTCTCTTGTGTCTTTTGGGTGGGCTCAACCAGGTGGAGTTAAATACTTCAACTGCTTTACTGCCGCAACATTTAACGCGAAGTTTTACAACGTCGGTTGCGCTGCTTGGGAGACTAGAGGCTACAACCCTAGAGGCTACAACCTGTTACCCCACTCACTTTACTAGGAGGCCAGCTAGTAATAGCTTTGGTAGTCTGTTTGGAAACGACTCGGAGAGTCGTTCTACGTAGCACGACTCTCCGAGTCGTGCCCTGTGGTGTGAGCCACCGACCCCGCCATAATCAATAAATTGATCTAAAGTGAGTGCATTAGGCTTCCGCCCTGAACTAATCATGTAAACCCCGCTGGGGTACAGCAATCGCGCTATGAGCGGGATATTGACGGAAGGAATTTTTGAAACGTAGAGGCGCGGAGAACGCCGAAGAATAACGATACGCATTAAGCGATAGCAAAAAGCGTTGTCACTCCGCCGGCGCGTAGACAGGCCGGAGGCATTGTCGCCACGTTTGTCGCACAAAATGCACAAATATTTCGCAGAATCGAAGGTGAATTTTGCTTGCGTGGCCAAGCTCAGCGGTGAATTGGTTTGCTTCGCTTAGGCCGTCTCGGTAAGCTATTGGTTGGTCACAGGATAAATCATTCACCAAGGTAGGCTATGTCCTTCACGCATCATCATTTTTTTCGACTTCTTGTGGTTTTGGTGCCGGTCGTTTTTATTGTCAGTTGTAACTCTGCGGCCCCAATTGAAGAACCGAATTTATCGCTCCAGGGTTTTCCGACGAGCGAATTTTTTGGCGGCATATCGGTTGATTTGGATGGACTGCAAAATCACCCTCGCTACCAAGTGCTGCCGTTGGACGAACTTATTCCGGCAACTACTTCGTTTGACTATTTAGATACTGAATTGATTTCGCAGTTTGCAATTTTTCTAAAAGACAGCGACGAATCAAATTGTGGATCGCACCAACAGTTCGAAATCGCTGCGGTGGGAAAGCTTCGTAATCCCGATGCATTTGATGTTCGGAAGGAATTGCCGCGTTGGAAAAATCGAACAACACCTTGGCGATCAGATGCCTGCGAAGTTAAAGAGGTCAAGATTGGCAACAAAACTTGTTATCAATTTCAAACCGGTACGATTTTGAATTCGATTCGGCGACAAGGCAAACTTGAATTCTACGATGAAGACGGCAAGATGAAACGTGGCATCAGTGTGGGGAACAATACAAAACGAGGGTACACATCTGGGGAGAAAGGCCGTAAAGCGGTTGTTTCATTCGCAGGGATAAGAAGTGCAGATTTGATCGAAGGGAAACTGGTTCTCGATCTTTTTTTGGACGTTTTTGAAACTTACCGACGGAACAAAGATTGGTGCGACGCTCGAGTTTATCTTCAATCGTCCGATGGTAAGCTTCGTAGTTCGCTCGTCGAAGTTAAAGCAAGATCACTCGTAAACCACACCGTCCAATTCCCGCGTGAGTTACCGGTTTTTGACACTGAATCTGGCGATGCCAAGGGGACGGTTGATTTGATCGATGATTTTGCGAGCGATGGTGAGTTCCAAATGGTCCTGCAATCACTCGAAAAAGATACTTACGTTGGGCTTAAGGCTTCGGACATCGGTTTCCTACTGCCGAGACATGAGTACCTCGGCATCAACGGCGAGTTTGTCGTGGTGGCTCAATCGCAGGATAGCCTCAAGCAGATGCTCGAGTTGAGCCCCCAACAACTAGTAGAAAAAATCGCGTTGACCCAAGGCCAACAAGTTTCTGCTTCATTTGATCTGTCGTCCAAGGAGAAGCTGCATTCATTCAAGCAAT
>CAZKTR010000733.1:0-1859 GCA_964555525.1 uncultured Pirellulaceae bacterium | reverse complement strand
GGCAACTGTTGGGCTCAAGAACCTGTCTCTCAAACGCCAGCCGAAAAATCGACAAGCAATACACCGAACATCCTGTTGATTCTGGCCGACGACTTGGGGTACGGCGACGTCGGGTGTTACAACCCGGACTCGAAAATCCCAACTCCCAACCTTGATAAACTGGCAGGGCAGGGCATGCGTTTCACCGACGCCCATAGTCCTTGCACCGTCTGTACGCCAACTCGATTTAGTTTAATGACTGGCGAGATGGCGTTTCGTACGCCCAATGGCGGAAGAGTATTTTCAGGGGCTGGTGGCCCGTCTTTGATTCGACCGGGTCAGTTGACGTTACCTGAAATGCTTCGCAAAAAAGGTTACTCGACGGCCTGCTTCGGGAAGTGGCACGTTGGATTGACGTTCTACAACAAAGAAGGAAAACCGATTCACAAAGGCGGTCCCAAGACCGTTGAGCAAATCGACTACACACGCGAGATTGATGGTGGGCCGATTGATTGTGGTTTCGATCAGTTTTATGGCACGGCTTGCTGCCCAACCACCGATTGGTTGTACGCTTACATCGACGGAAAAAAGATCCCCGTTCCTCCGACTCACAAATTAGACAAATCGACCGTGCCCAAACACGAGTATTCGATCGATTGTCGGCGAGGCATGCAGGCTCCGGATTTTGATTTGGAAGAAGTCGACATTAAGTTTTTGGAAAAGAGCCAACAGTTTCTGGAGACACACGCCAAAGAAAAACCAAACAAACCGTTCTTCTTGTTCCATTCGACCCAAGCCGTTCACCTGCCATCGTTCCCAGACCGAGCATTCAAGGGCAAAACCCAATCGGGCCCACACGGAGATTTCATTTTCGAATTGGACTACGTGGTGGGTGAGTTAATGGCAACGCTTAAACGCTTGAAGCTGGCTGATAACACGTTGGTGATTTTCACCAGCGATAACGGTCCAGAGGTACCAACGATTTTCCACATGCGAAACGACCACAACCACGATGGGGCTCGGCCTTGGCGAGGCGTAAAACGCGACAACTGGGAGGGCGGACATCGCGTGCCGTTCATTGCCCGCTGGCCTGGAAGGATCCGTGCGAATTCAACCTCCAATCAGATCACTTCCTTAACCGACGTAATGGCAACCGCCGCAGCGATCGTCGATGTTGACCTGCCACATGATTCGGCTCAGGATAGTTTTAGTATGGTGCCAGCGCTGATGGGAATCGATGGCGGCGTTCAGATTCGGCCTTATATTTTGCAACAAGGTTTCAGTGGTGGTCGGTACTTAGCAATTCGCAAAGGCAAGTGGAAGTACTTGGCTCATAAGGGTTCGGGTGGCAACAACTACGCTAAACACAAACAGCTGAAGCAGTACGCGTTGCCGGAGTTATCGCCCGATGCACTGGGGCAGTTGTATGATTTGGAGACCGATCCGGGTGAGCGGACTAATTTGTCGCTTGAGTATCCGGAAGTTGTAAAGGAGTTAAGCGAATTGCTTAAAAAGTCAAAAGCCGACGGGCGGAGCGCTCCTTAAGACTCTCTATTGGAATGCATCGGCAACAATAGCATTGGCGGTACGTTTTGTAGTGGACGAGGCTACGAATCCTTTAGAGGTATCGAGCATCTGGACCCGTAGCCTCATCCACTACGATTGACCAAAACAAAAGCCAAACGTTTGACCGGAGTTAGCGATGTCGATTCAGGAACCAGTTCAACCGACCGATTCGAATTTGGCCAAACAAATACCACTGGGTATTTTGGGGGCTGTTCTGGGCGCGGTGGTCGGTTTTTTCTTGTTTCAATTTTTGATCAGGCGAGGACTCTACTTTATCGTTTTGCCCGGGGCACTGGTTGGTTTCGGGTGTGGCT
>CAZKTR010000732.1:0-1861 GCA_964555525.1 uncultured Pirellulaceae bacterium | reverse complement strand
AAGTAGGTCGTCGATAGGGTTTGATCCTTTACTTGCAAACCGGTTACAATGCGATTGACCGCAAGGTCATGCCATCCGTTTTGTTCGAATAAGGATCTACCATGAACTCATTTCAGTTTTTTAGTTCAAGCCTCGCTAAGTTCTTATTGGGAGCTTTGCTGTGTGGGATGACCGCGGCGCCGGTGGGAGCCGATGACGAGTGGGGGCAGTGGATGGGGCCCAACCGCGACGGGGTCTACAGTGAGTCCGGAGTCATTGATGAGATTCCCGAATCTGGATTGAAGGTCAAATGGCGGATACCAATTCATGGTGGTTATGCCGGGCCCGCAGTGGCCGATGGAAAAGTCTTTGTATTTGACTTCAAACGTGCCGATGGGAAGGCATTTAATCACCCGACAAAACGCGTCGAACTCAAAGGAGAAGAACGCTTAGTCGTCTTGGATGCAAAAACAGGACAGGAGAAATGGGTTCACAAGTACGATTGTGACTACAACATTTCTTATCCGGCCGGCCCCCGATGTACGCCTACAGTGGATGGCGATCACGTTTATATTCTGGGGAGCGAAGGCGATTTTCGCTGTTTGAAAACTAAGAACGGCGATCTCGTTTGGAAGAAAAACTTGAAGACTGAGTTTGGCGTTGAAGCACCGTTATGGGGTTTTTCGTCTCACCCTTTAGTCGATGGCGACTTGATCTACACGATGGTGGGAGGAAAAGGGCAGGGCGTCGTGGCGTTCAATAAACTAACCGGCGATGTTCAGTGGAAAGCGTTGGACTGCAAAGCTGGGTATTGCCCACCGACAATTATTGAAAAAGGAGGAGCCCGTCAACTGATTATTTATCAACCTGAAGGCGTGACGTCGCTGAATCCAACAAACGGGAGTCAATACTGGAACGTTCCACTCAAGCCCAAATATGAAATGTCTATCTGCCGTCCGATGCTCTCGGGCGACATGCTGTACGCCAGCGGGATTGGCACCGCTTCGGTGATGATTCAGTTGGACGACAGCAAACCCGCCGCGACGGAACTCTGGCGAGGCAATCCACGCAATAGTGTCTTTAGTGCCAATGCGACGGCGATGTTTGTTGATGGAACGATTTACGGTTCGGACTGCCAAATAGGAAGTCTAATCGCGGCCGATGGTAAGACGGGAGAGCGATTGTGGACAACGTTTGATGCGACCGATCCAAAACAAAAACGTCGTCTCAACCACGGCACTGCTTTTCTGACTCGAATCGGAACGAGTAACCGTTACTTTGTCATGAGCGAGGTCGGAGATTTGTTGGTGGTCGAACTGACGCCAGAGAAGTACGTCTCCAAGGGCCGCTTTCATGTGCTCGAGCCTTCCGGCGAAGCGTTTGGGCGACCGGTGGTTTGGTCGCACCCGGCTTATGCGAATCGAACTGCTTATATTCGTAACGATAAAGAAATCGTTGCCGTAGATCTGGCCGCTGACGCGTCTGGCTCCGCAACGACTGAGACAGGATCGGGCTCGCGACAGCAGGAATAAAAAGTTATGAGCAAAATCAATCTGGAACAGAAGTTCTCGCTTTTTGAAGAGCATTGGTCCTCCGAAGATCGTCGCCGAACTCAATGGCCAACATGTAAAAATTGCCAAACTGCAAGGTGAGTTTGAGTGGCATCAGCACGACGACGAAGACGAACTGTTCTGGGTTGTGAAAGGAAACTTGAAGATCGAGATGCGCGATCAAACGGTTGATTTATCGCCCGGCGAGATTTTTGTCGTGCCGCGAGGCGTGGAGCACAAACCCTCGGCGACGGTAGAAACGCATATTGTAATGTTTGAACCAGTTGGCACGGTCAATACTGGCGACAGGGAATCCGATCGAACTGTTGCCA
>CAZKTR010000731.1:0-1864 GCA_964555525.1 uncultured Pirellulaceae bacterium | reverse complement strand
ACTGCCGCGCTTGGATTGGCCGTTGGTGTGGGAGTCATGTTGCTGATGCAACCGAAACCGAATGACGTTCCAGCTTCGGTGGGTTCTCCGAAAAATCTTGCTGACTCGCATGCCTCGGTGGAGCTCGTGAACACACCAAGCCCAAATGGAGATTCGCAAAATGTTACAACGCCTGAAGCAGTAGCATCAGCGGACTACCGTCAACCAGAACCGGTATGGCAATCTCATCGAGGTCCGTTGCGTGCTTTTGGTTCGGTCGATGCTCGATTGGCTAGTGTGCGTGATTGGCCGCTGCAAGACCAGCATCACGATTTCAAGCAGCCCAAAGACGACAGCAACTCAGACATTGAATACAACGATCTACCAGCGGATAAACCACCGCTTTCTCCGCGTTCGCTTCATCTGTTCTTGAATGACCTTACGTACTCGCCAACTTCAGACAATCCATTTTGTTTAGCCAAGGATTTTTCATCATGAATCGAAACTTAAAACGGTGTTGCCAAAACGCCTTATTGACACTCTTGGTGGTATTTGGTTCTGCTGATTTCCTGAACTCCCGCGCAGTCGCTCAAGAGTCGGATGCGACCAAGAGTGAGCCAGCCAAGAAGTACGGCGTTTGGGAGAGCGTAAAAGACGATTCGGGAAAAAATAATATTCGGATGCATTTACGGGTCCACCCTGCGGCCGCCCCAAGGCCTGCCTTTAAGCATCGCTTGGTTCCTGCGGCAAAGGAAAGAGTCGATGGTAACTCGGCGTTATTTTATTTAAAGGCGATGGGCTTTTTTGAGCAAGGAAACGCCAGAGAAGTACTGACGAAACTGGAACGCAAGTGGCGTGAGGAAGCCACCGACGAGGATGGGAATGTTGGTGAACACGCGCCACATATGTGGGCCGATGCGGCTCCCGCATCTTTGCCGATGGAACAAGTCAAAGAGTATCTAGACCTTCTCCAATTTCAACCTGAGTTCCTTTACGACGCTGCTCGCCGGACCCGCTTCGAGCACGATCGGGCGATCGAACGTGAGGCGAACCCGATCGGTTATCTGCTGCCTTCAATTCAACAGCATCGAAATCTTGCCCGTGTGCAGAACGTCCGCTGTCGATATGCGATTGCCGAAGGTCGGATCAATGATGCGATTGAGATTGTTGGGCAAATGATGACGATGGGCCGGCATCTTGGTAGTGACGAATTTATGGTTACTTGTCTTGTTGGAGCCGCGATTCATGGCATTGGACTCGAAACTGGCTTTGAGCTGTCTCAACATCCAGAAACTCCCAATCTTTACTGGGCGATTGCCGCCTGCCCTACCCCAGCAATCAATCTGAATCGAGCATTTGCCTTTGAGAGAGAGTTTTTATATTTGCAAATACCGATGCTCAAAGAGGTGACGGAAGAAGTTCGTTCACCGGATTTTTGGGCCAGTTTCACAAAGCGGTTCATCAAGGGATACAATAATCTCATTGAAGTATCCGATAGCTGGTCGGATACTGAGTTTGAGAAGCTAGACCACTTTCAGCTGGCGACCTCAATCGCCAAAGACTATCCAGCTGCCCGTGAGTTTTTGAAGGAGTTTATTGGTCTGTCTGATACGCAGCTTGATAAATATCCCAAAGCACAAGTCGTATTCTTGGCTACCGTCAACTATTACGACTTTGCGCATGACGAGGCGATGAAGCAACTCGTCATGCCGTCGAGCAGTCGTCACAGACAAGGTGAATCCGAATTGCTGGCAACTTGGCGAAAACGCTTTGTCGCTTCCGAGGCAGGTTCAAGTAAATCGCTTCTTCTGTTTGGGGACATTCTTGTCCCCGCACACGAACAGGTCCTGAGCGCAGCGGACAGGGTTGACCAGCATCAAAACCT
>CAZKTR010000730.1:0-1865 GCA_964555525.1 uncultured Pirellulaceae bacterium | reverse complement strand
GCTCCTGACACCTTTTCTTGTTCTGACACCTTTTTTGTTCCAGTGCGGAAAGCGGTTTGGGGATCCAGCTTATAGGATTAATTAAGATGACGGAAAGAGGTTCGACATGTTCAATTCATCCAAGCAATCAGAGTTCATTGCCATCCGAGGAGAAGACTAGCGGAAGCAAATATCACCGAAACATCCAAGGTTTCGGTGGTAAAATTGTGATTGTTAACGTCTACCGTGTATTCTATCGAAAAGTTGCTGAAGTAAGTCAGTGATTTATGGTGCATTCACTGTATTATATTATTGGAGCCATTAAAATTTCTCGGAGAAGTTAGAAGTGACGCTAAATAATGGGAAAGATAACATTTGTCTTGCATCGCGAACGATGTTATGCATTTTCGCGATTTATGTACTATTCAGTGTGATGGTAACGCCGGTCAATGCAGAAACTCAAGCATTGCTTGGTGATGTCAACTTGAGCGGCGCAGTTGACTTCCTAGACATTGGATCATTTGTTCTTCGCCTTTCTTCAAGTGATTTCCAGCCAGAAGCTGATATCGATGAGAACGGAAGCGTTAACTTTTTGGATATAGTTCCCTTCATAAAAATCTTGAGTAATGGCGAAGTACGCCGCTCAAGCACAGGCGAGCGGCATTATAACAGTGTTCCTTTATTGGGCGGCACCAAAGATTCAATCGATGCATTGGCCGAATTGATTGAGAGCGCAAAAACCGACGCGAAAGACTTCCTATTGCTAGGTGATTCTCAAGAAACGTCAGAAGGTTTTGGTAACGTATTTGTTCCGGTTCTTAACCTTGAGCTATCAAAAGTAGTAGGTCTATCTCGAACGGATTTAATTGCAACTGGTTCTAACCGATCAAGTCTGACTAACGGTAGGTTTTTGCATAATTCGGGTGTCGCCGGTGGTTCGGCTGTTATTGGCGGGACATCTCCTCATGGCTATCGATTTTACAACACCGGCGCATCGCTCGGCGTTGGAGTGATCTTGTTTGCGAATGGAGAAAACAATAACGCAACTTCAGGCCAGGTTGATTTTGATAAAAGTAATCTCGTGTTGGAGATCTATTCTCGAAAAAGGACAGGTGGTGAGTCTGAAATCACAACAAGATTCATGGATCTTGGCGCAAGCGAGGCCGTTAATTTCTTCGAGACATTAGTTTTAAAAGATGTTAGTTCCGGGCTGAACATGGACGCCGACGATACAACTTGGGTGACGCACACAGTTGCAGTCCCAAACGTCCCCGGCAATCTTCAGATTGTTGTACGTGGTGGCACGATTGGCGGTATGCGACTGATAGACAACAACAGGTCAGGTGGTGCTACCGTAAGTTCCTTCTCGGCAGGTGGCTTGCGAGCAGATTCTTATCTTCTTAATTTAACTGACATTGCTCCATACGTTCGGGCTACTGGCAAGTGGGACGCGACTTTCATCGCGCTAGGTGCAAATGATTGGCAATCAGGCTCACCGTCCGAATTTAAGTCGGCCGTCCAGTCACTGATTACAGACATTCGTGACTGGCACAACGACCCAAATCACATGATCGTTCTTGTCGGCGAAGTCAAACAGTTCAATCCACCAAATCTTGAATTCATGGAAAACCAAGCTAGTGTTATCCATGCAATTGCATGCGAAGAGGCAAATATTGTAGCACTCAACCAAGCTCGACAGACGGATTTCTTTGAGCGTGATGTTCATTTCGCGGATGACATTCATCTGAATGGAGAAGGTGCGAAATTACGTGCAGAATTACTCGCTGAATTGCTTTTGAATATGAACTGAAACCGCCGTTTGAAAACACGGTTGCTTCGAAGACTGACCAAAAAAGGGTGTCAGTACCGAAAATGCAATCTAGGTA
>CAZKTR010000729.1:0-1866 GCA_964555525.1 uncultured Pirellulaceae bacterium | reverse complement strand
AATGGCCACAGCACGAGTAATGGTTATAGCACCAATGGTCATGGAGCTAATAATGGGTATCGCGATAATGACCAGTCTGTCCGGTACGACAACGCTCACTCGTCTGGCATGCAACACAATGCCCCACAAATGCAGCCAACCGGCAACCGATCGCTCACCGGAAAAATCGCTTTGGTTACGGGTTCAGGTCGTGGCGTTGGTAAAGTCATCGCCAGAGTACTATCGGCTCGCGGCGCAACGGTAATCGTTAACTCGTTCCATTCACGCGACGCGGGCGAAGAAACCGCTGCTGAAATCAACCAAAGTGGCGGTCAAGCGATTCATCTCTGGGGATCGGTTGCCAATCCTGATCAAGTTAACGCGATGTTCGCAGAAATTGAATCGCGATTCGGTCGACTTGACATCCTTGTTTGCAATGCTTCCGATGGAAAGATCGGCTCCTTCATGGAGCTAACTCCCGAGGACTGGGACCGTGCATTTCGCACCAATGTCTCGGGGCATCATCAATGTGCCGTCCTTGCGTCGAAACTAATGCAACGTGCTGGCGGTGGGTCGATTGTGACCATGTCAGCTGTCGGTTCTCACCGATTCATTCACGGTCTCGGTAGCCAAGGAATCGTAAAAGCGGCCGTTGAAACCCAAACTCGCTATCTCGCCTGCGAGCTTGGGAAGTTTGGAATTCGAGTTAACTGCGTTGTCGGTGGTCCCGTTTACGGTGATTTACTTTCAAAGTTCCCTGACGCCCAAGCAACTCAAAATCATTGGGAAACCGTTTGTCCCGACGGCAATCTTACCAGTCCGATCGATTTGGCAAACACAATTGGATTTCTTGTGAGTGATGATGCCCGCGGCATTAACGGAGCCATCTGGGCGGTCGACCATGGATTCTCCGCCATGTCATCTGGCCAACCCATCCCTAAACCAATGCCTGTCGCTAGAACTGCCCAAGTATCGCAGTGGTAGCTTCGCTGGCGGTCTGTCTGAACTGATCAGTCGATCAGTAAATAGGTAAGTAAGTAGCTGCTTTCCCAGCATCTGCTGCGAACCGTTACCACAAGCCGGTCAGTCAGTTTTGCCAACCCGACGTTTCAGAATCTTTGATTCCAAAAACTGCCCATAACAACCTAGACTAACCAAAATGACTGCGTTCTTTGCTACTGAATACACGATTCACTTCGATGACACCATGGCTTACGGGAGTCATCACTTTCTAACTGGATTTAAATTCCAGTGTGCTGCTCGTGAGACTTTCATGTTCGGCAAATATCTCTTCGACACACCTGGCGTGCCCGAAGAGTACGATCAAGTATTGTTTTTTACTTCAGACGCTTACTCTCGCAACTTGAAGTCAAAAGGGCTCGGCGACCGCGTAGCGATTCTGCTAAGCATTGAAGAATGGGGCCTAGCAAGTGCTCGTTTTTGCTATCGCGTGATCGATGCCGACGGCGATGCCGTTTGTGCCGGATTCCAAACCCTGGTATGCGCCGATGTTAAGTCGGGCAATCCTGTTCCACTGCCGCCTAAGGTTCGTGATTCCATGGATCAAGTCCGGCAAATCGAAGAACCCATCAAAGAAAAGTCGTTTCGTGACCGAGCACTCGCTGGCGGCAGTCAACTGGAACCGCTTTTCTCGGACGAAATTTGCAACACCGCGGTTGAATTTTTAAAGACACGCTACCCCGAGCCACAAGTCGTCTATTCAAACGGCGATTCGATTTCGGAAACTGAATCTTCCACCTCCGCGTCGATCGCAGCGGTGCCTCCCAAGACAACAACTGAAACCGGCCTAGCAAACCTACAGACAAACGATGATACCAATGAAGCATGGGTCTTCGCAGGGCAAGGGGCTTTTGACGAAGACCTCTT
>CAZKTR010000728.1:0-1868 GCA_964555525.1 uncultured Pirellulaceae bacterium | reverse complement strand
AAGTGAACTTGGAAGTGGTCGATGAATCAGGCGAGCTTGTCGCCCAAGGACGTTCAGTCGGCGAGCTACGTCAGCAGCTAGGGGCGGAGCACGTTTCGAATATCGTGGAAGTTGAAGACGAGACTTGGAACCAGAGTTCGCTGCGTGATTGGACTTGGGACGATCTACCTCGTGAGATCATGATCACTCGAGGCGGCACTCAACTAGGCGCCTTTCCGACGGTGGTCGATGACGGCGATTCGGTTTCGCTTCGGTTAACCGATTCTTCCAACGCCAGCGACATGGTGACTCGGCAAGGCTTAGTTCGCTTGTTACAAATCAAAAACCGAAAGTCGTTGAAGTCACAAGTCAACTGGCTGCCCGAGTTAGACCGGAGCATGTTAACACTTGGCCGGATGGTCAGTGCGGGCGACATAAAAAAGCACTTGGCTGATTTGATTACTAGGATTGCCTTTGTCGATCGTCAAAAGATCCCGCGATCCAAAGAACAGTTCGATGCCTTGCAGGCCAACGCGGTCGAACGAATCAGCATGGCCACGCAAGAGGTTGCGAAATGGTTGCCCAAGTTAGCCGAATCCGTCCATGCGGTCGAACTTCAGATGGAGGGAATGCCGGGCAGGTTTGGTTCTGCCAAAGGCGATATTCGATTGCAGATTGACGGTTTAAAAGAAGAGGATTTTTTGGCTCGAACTCCTTGGCCGTGGCTTCAGCATTATCCGCGATACTTTCAAGCGATCGAATATCGAATCAGCAAACTAGATTCAACGTCGGCGGACAAAGAAAAGGAGCTTCGCGATTCGGTGGGGGATTATTGGCAGCAGTTCGTTGACATGCGAGAATTTCACCGAGCCCAAGGGATCGTCGACGCGGAGATGGAACAGTATCGCTGGATGATCGAAGAGTACCGCGTCAGCTTGTTTGCTCAGCAACTGGGCACCTGCATCAAAGTCTCACCGACTCGGTTGGATAAGCAGTGGGCTAAGATTCGTAAAACGTAGCCGATGTCGCCAGACTTCGGGATGCGGTGCCGTAAGGCCTGAACTCTGGCGAGCCCAGCTACGACCTTAACTTTTAGCGATCCAGAAAAGCAAACATGAATATAGTTTCGCCTTGGGTAAGTTTGCTGCCTCTTTTGTTTGCCTATGCCTTCTTCGTTTTGGTTGTCTCGTCGCTGATCACGCTGACCGACGGCGTTGCATTGCTCTATAGCTACGCGGTTTTCTATCCACTCCTGATGCTTTCGGGGGCTTGGGCAGTGCTGGGGCCTGGTGCCTACATCGTGCGCACCATCTGCTCAATCACTGCCGTACTGACTGTTTTTGTAGTCGGCGTTTTAGGGTGTTGGGGGACCACGCCAAGCGATCAAATATTACACATCGCTCCACAAAGCCCAGCTGAAACCCTCTTCGCGATTATTTGCTTTGGAATTCCACTAATTTACGCTGCTCAGTTTCCCTACTGGCTCATGCGTTGGATCTTTGGTTGGCAATTGATTGATGGATCCAAGCCACCGAAACAAAAAAAGATTGGCCTCAAAGACATGTTAACCATTATGGCGTCGCTCGCAGTTTCTGCCGTCGCGGTCACTCAAGGTACTTCGATGCTTAACCCAACGATTAATGATTCCGTGGAAATTGGTGAAACCAGATACGAACCCATAACCGATTCGGCAACAGGAGAGATATTTTGGGATCACATCATCGTTACTGAAGAAAACATCGATCAGTTCAGACAAGAATTGGCAGCCGAGGCGGCTGAACTCAAGAACGACGGCCTGACGTTTGTCGCTGGCTATGTAATGTTTATTGTCGTCTCTACTTTAGTGAACATCCCTTGTTTTTATTCAGGAATGAATAACGAAAATCCAA
>CAZKTR010000727.1:0-1869 GCA_964555525.1 uncultured Pirellulaceae bacterium | reverse complement strand
CTCCAGTCTCCAGCCTAATCCCGCACTGGATTAACCCGATACGCCGCCCCGCCGGGCAACTGAACCGAGTAAGTAGAAACCGCTGGCACTGCGACAGGAAAGTCTGTGCTGACCATCTGAGCCCCGCTGGCCAACGCCTTGTCGCGCCGCTTAGGATCATTCTTTCTCGCTTCGACCGTATCGGCGTCGGCGCGAGTTCGCACCAAAAAACCTGCCTTCACAAGCCGTTGAATTCGATCAAAATTCCGCACCGGATCATTGATTTTAAAAAACGCCGCCGCCGGATGCCGCTCACCAACACTGGCAAACAACAAAGCCCCCTTCAAGTCCGGCTTAAGCTTCAAATACTCGTTCCGCACCGGATCGCCATTGTCCAATGCAAACAAAACCTTGCCTCGACAACTCTTCAACAACGGCCACCCTTGGCCTAAAACCGCTTCCCGCAATGTCTTTGCGTCACCACGAACCAAGTCCGGTGTGATGATCGAACCCGCATCAAACACCGACTGAATCTCTTTTTCCAAATTCGCCAGCTGTTCCGCGTCCCACTTCACCGGCCTAGCAAAGGCCCGGCTAAGCTCACGGTCTTTGAGCTCCAGCAGAATGAAAATCGGCACATGTTTCGGGTTCTTGTCAGACCATTTCTTAACCGTCTTCAACGCATCGACAAACGTCAAATGATTCGTGCGAAAATCAAAACCTTGATGATGCAGCACCTTGATGCCTGGCTTAGCCAACTGCCCCTTCGGATCATGACTGGCAACCTTTACCCCCCGAGCCTCCACGACCTTGGCGGCCACCGGATCAGCGTACAAACCACCCTTGGGGTCGGCAAACAAATCCAACTCAAACTGTCGGACGTTCTGCACCGCAAGTTGTTGGTCCAGCGGCAAATGCGTGTAATCGAGCGCACTACGCCACTCCGCCTTCAAACCCGCAATGAACTCAAGAATCTCTGGTTGAGCCGCCACGTGGTAGGAGTTATGAGTGCCGACGACTTGAACATCGTTCAATCGAAGCTCTTGAGCCTCAGTAACACCAAGACCTGCAGCAACCGAAACCAAAAACAACACGATCGTCAAAAGTCGTTTTACTTTCATATCAGCCCCCCCATATACCTAACGGTGATACTGCCCCAACAAAAAACGCTCATGGTGCATCAAAACCACGAGCGTTCTTGTATTGTTTATATTCGTTGAACGATTCAACTTGGCACGAGTTAACGACGTCGCTTTACAGCGAACAAACCAGCCAAACCCAGTAAGCCCAGCAACGAACTTGGCTCAGGAACCGCAACGCTAACTGTAATTGCTTCCAAGCCAACCGAAGCGCCTTCTCCACTGACTCGCAGCAGGATTGGGGTATCAGCGGCAAGAAATAGACCATCATTAGTGCCGCCAGTAGTAAAATCAAAAATATCAGTGAATGGTAGGCCTGCGTTCAAAATGTCTACTCCACCAACAGAAAAGGTTTCACCGTCATCCAAACCGTTGAGGTCAATCTGCTCGATAAAAAGACTTTGGTTAAAAGAGATCTCAAGCTCTTCTTCAAAGTCACTCTCAAATTGAGTTGATGTATCCACACCCTCTGAATCAACTCCAAAGCTAGAAAGAGGAGGCAGGAACGGAGAAAATTGAAGGAAAGTACCATTCACTGTTGCACTGGGAGTATTGCTTGAGACCGACTCGATCGTGAGCTGAAGCGCTCCACTAGGATCCTCGAGCACATCAAAAGTTGCAGGAAAAACAAGCGATTCTGGGTCAGCATCAATAGCTACACCAGTAGCATTTAAACCTGAATTTGGTGTTAAGACGATGGTAATCGGAGCACTATTCTGTGAGTAGCAATAGCTTGACATTACTACAACTA
>CAZKTR010000726.1:0-1871 GCA_964555525.1 uncultured Pirellulaceae bacterium | reverse complement strand
ACACTCGCCCGGCCGTTTGCTCGCTTAGCCGATGAGCAAACCGGATATCATCTTCAGACTGCGACCAACTGGGCACCAAAAACGTGTTGATCGTAATGCTCTCGGTAGAACAGATCACCGCCTCTCGCATCGTCGCTTCTTCGGTCGCTCGATGCGGCGGGTATAGCATGAACAAAGTGTTGTCCTCAAAATGCGCCGTTGGTAGGCCATCGGTAATCAGAATCACTTGTTTGTTCGGCGTGTCTTGGCCAGCCAACAACTGTCTTGCCAAACGAAGCGAATGCTGAATGTTTGTAAAATGCTGATGCACCATGTGCTCACTAACGTCCGGCCGACTCATGTCAACTTTAAGCTGCACAAACGGATCGTGGATGGTCACATGCTTGGGCATCAAATCAACAATCTCGCCGCGTCGACGCACCTTGCCAAAAGTAAACATCTCGATGAAATTCAAATAATCGCCTGGGTACTCGCTACGAATCAATCCGTCCAGTGCCAGTGCCATTCGTTTGACATTCACGTACTGGCCGTCGTACCGCATCGAACCGCTCATATCCATGATCACGACGGTCGCGGATTTTGGATTGCTACGAGTTTTATGAATTTCGATATCCTCGGATTTTAGCCGGATCGGCAATTGGCGTTCGCCACGCAGCATGGCGTTAATAAAGGACTGCGGAATATCCATGTTGGTCAACGAGTCGCCAAACTCATAAGGCTTCGTCGTCTGTAACTCAACCGCCCCTTCGCCAGAAATGGTAGCTTGATGGCGTCCCGTTTTTGATTCTTTCAACTGATCGAAAATCTTTGCGAGTAACTTTCCCTGAAACACTCGATAAGCCTGTGGTGTCAATTGAAATGCTCCGTCAGACGACTCCAAGCCCTGTCGCTCGGCCGCTTCACGAACGTAGTTTTCGATCACCCGTTTCATCTCTTCCAGCGAATGCATGGCATCTTCGTCCATGTACTCGCCAAGCATTTCCATATCCAAAACCGCGAGCTGAGCCGTTGATCGAGCCTCTTCTAGTTGCTTCAACAACTCATCGATCTTCTCCAGTTCTTCCTTGACCTCCAACGCTTCGGGGATCGTAAGAGCTTGGTTACCCGTGAAGTGATAATTAGCGGCGAGCTCATCAATTTGGTACTTGTTGCTCAGCCGAGACAGCAGCTGCAAAATAAACTGCGATAGCGGCGACGTATCATCCCCCACGTCATAGTAGATCCGCTCAAGATCGTATAGTTGTTCCTGCTGGATTGCTTCGCGATAAATTTCCTTTAGATGATCCGGCAATGGTTGATCTTGCGGACGATTTTTGGCGTGCTTGTGAAACACTTTTCTAGCTTGTTTAACGACCGATTTGGTTTCGTAGGTTTCTAAAATACGCCGCTTGCGTTCTTCCAGCATCTTTTTCATCTGGTCGATGCCTGGACCGAGGTTCTTGAATTGTTCCGGATCCAAGCGAACTGCCCGCGCGAGCTCTTCTTCGGTTAACTGGCGGCGAGTACCATAGGTTAACATTTGATCCATCAACGGCGTGACGAAGTCAGGCGGCGGCTGGGTTGGGCTAGGAAACTTCATCGGATCGTATTTGATATACGTTTGGACGATGCCGCCGATGTTTTTTTTGTTAGTCATGCTTGTCTGCCGAATATAAATTTCCCAAATGTCAGTACACGGCACTTATCGAAAACAAGCGCTCATGCGTTAGCAAGATCCAATTAAATTTCAAAACTCGCTCGGCCATGGTGCTGACTACGCGAAATCTTATCCATCGAATACAAACCCGCCAGAATAAACTCAACGCAAGAAGCACGCACTGCAGCATCGGCCGAGGCGTTAATTTCAAAGGCTTTTTCCCACGCTGGTGGCA
>CAZKTR010000725.1:0-1875 GCA_964555525.1 uncultured Pirellulaceae bacterium | reverse complement strand
GAAAACACGTATAGATGTGGGTAATGCTCAGGGTTCACACCCATGGCTACAACATATCGCCACTTCGTGGCTAAAAAAACTCGTTTCAGGCCTTTCGGAACCGCTTCCCGAAGTCTGGCGACTCCGGCTACCTTAGTATCAAAGCGGCAATGCACTAAGAAGTAGTGGCGGATTTTTCTCTAGCCGCTTTCTCTTGCTCCGCTTTTCGCTTGGCCTTTTTAGCTGCAGCTTCTTGCTTGGCCTTCCTAGCCGCCGCTGCCTTTTTCCGCTCGGCTTCTTTGGCCGCCTGCAGCTTTGCTCGTAGCACCTTAAACTCGGCCTCAGGAATTGGCTTCAGCTTGCCGTTGAACGCGTTTACATCGTCCATGAAAAATAGGTGCCCATGATCGGCGGTCACGATCAACTGAGTTTCTTCCCAGTTACTATTTTTTTCGACCCACTCAACAATCGCCTTAAACGCATCATCGCCACTGAAAACCGCTCCGATCGCATTATCGATGTTGTTTTGGTGACTCGCCTTATCCACGTCGCCAGCTTCGACCATCAAGTAAAACCCACGCTCATTCGTTTCCAGCACCCGTAGTGCCGCCGAAGTCATCTCGGCCAAGGTTGGATTTTCACTGATGTCGGCTTTGGAATACTTATCAACTTCTGAACTACCTCGCGTCGGGTTATAGTTTCCATCGGCCGTTTGATACGGTAGACGGCCCCCTTTGACGCCGAAGAAACCGAACAATCGCTGGTTATGTTTGATCGCTTGGTCAACTGCTTCGTTAAGCACATCAGTTCCATCGCGACCCTTGGTTCGCTCGGCTACCAAATACTTATCGCCGGCTTTGAGAGCCTTCCAATCGCTATTGGCAATGTACTTGCGACCAGGCTCGTAGTTATTGCCTTGTTTGGCTCGGTCGTCTTTCATCATTTCGCCCCAGCCACAACCCAACAATACATCGACACCCGAGAGCGGCTTGCGGTGGTTCGTGGACGGCAATCCCAACAGGTCACGAGCAATATCTTGATAATCGTACCTCGCCACATTATTCGCGTACACGCATGCCGGTGTCGCGTGTGAGATCGGCACGCTAGTCACAACGCCGACGGAGAACCCCTCAGCTTGCATTTCGCGAGCCAGTGGAACGTACTGTGAGCCGTCAGGAGCAATGTTAATCGAACCGTTAAAAGTTTTGGCTGCCACATTTAACGATGTTGCCGAAGCAGCCGAATCTGTCCACGGATGCTGCAGCGTTCTCCAATTGCCTTTTAAGTATGAGGCGCTTGGTGGCATGGACCAAGCGGTTTGCCCGCCGTACTTGGCACAGTAACCGCCTAAACGTTCGGCCCCTTGAGCCTTCAAAACTTGCCTGTTGACGTCGACCGTAGTATCACTATTGTGCGGCGCGGTCACACAAGAGCCGCGATCAGATTCCGCTGCTTTGTCATAATCCAAAAACGCCAACCCCGTATCCCAACCGCGGATCGAGCGTTCGGATTGATTGCGATAAACCGCAGCTGCATGGGCCGTGTCCCAATCCATCCCATCAAACACCAACAAGATGATGTTCTTTTTCGTCGCCTGCTTAAAGGCCGCACGATTTAGCTTGCAAATATCGGTTTGGTCAAAGTACGTCGCTGTCGGGTTCAGAGTTTCTTCGGGCAAGAAGCCGTAGAGTTCTTTCAGTTTTTCTTCACTGCGATAGATCGAGTTTTTTCCTCGAACCGAATCTAACTTCAGCCCAAAACTGTAAACCGGAACCAAGCGATTCGAATGCGTGGCCCAGTCGGTATAGTCTTTTTTGGTGTCGCCCCAATGGCCCCAAGTTGCTTTACCAGTTTCGATCGCTTGGAATTGCAGCGAGCGAATCGTATCGGTGGTGT
>CAZKTR010000724.1:0-1877 GCA_964555525.1 uncultured Pirellulaceae bacterium | reverse complement strand
CCAACAACGCATTAAAAACGCACTTCGATCAAAATTTCGTGCTGCCCAGAACGAGTTCAATTTTTTAGTGTCACGCCCAGTCATCAGCCGACCGCTGGAATCGCTGCGACAAGCTGCCATGGATTTGGACTTTTTAGAGAAATCAATCCACCGCACGGCCGAACAACAACTCGCCAGACATCAGCTTGAACTGGCTTCGCTGGCTGATCGGCTAAACTCGATCAGTCCGCTACAAGTGCTCGCTCGCGGGTACAGCCTGACGACGGATTCGGCAGGAAATTTGATTGGTGCCTGTAAGTCGGTCGATTTAGGCGATACGATACAAACCCAGATCGCCGATGGCATGATTACCAGTCAAGTAAAAACGATTCAGCCCAAGAAGTAGCCACGTGGCCAAAAAGAAAACAACTCGCAAAACCAAATCGGCAGCCAAAACCGCTGTTCCGTTCGAAGAATCATTGGACCAGCTAAAGCAAGTGGTTGCTGAACTCGAAAACGGCAACTTGACGCTGACAGAGTCGCTTGAAAAATACCAACAGGGCATCGCAAGTTTAAAGCAATGCCACGCATCGCTCGAAAACGCCAAGAAGCAAATTGAAGTTTTGGTTGACTTAGATGCCGACGGCAACTTGAAAACACAGGCCTTTGATGACAGTGCATCGGCCCAATCAACTCACGGCGTCCGGCGTTCAACGACAATGAACAACCAATCCGCCGAAATTGAAAACTTCGAACCCGATGACGACTACGAAGATGATGACGAAGATGGTTTGTTCTAAGCGAATCTCTCTTAGCCCCGTTTACCGACTGGAGCATAAAGAGACGTTCTTAAAAAACCGACTCATCCGCTTCCTTTTCCAAAGACACCTGAGGCGATTGCGTCACGGGAAATAGATCTCGACGCCAGCGATTCTCTTCCGTGATCAACATTTTGGTTACTTGATCGGCTGGTTGTGGTGCACTGAAAAGGAAGCCTTGAAGCGAGGGGCAACCAATTTTGGTTAAAAAATCAAGCTGCTGCTTAGTTTCTACGCCTTCTGCGACAACCTCATAGCCTAACCCTAAAGCCAGTTCCATAATTTTATTGACCATCAAACGAGATACTTCTTGATCCGGCAAGTTGGCGATAAAAGACTGGTCGATCTTGAGTGTATCGACTTCCAATTGCCCAAGCACCGATAGCGAACTATATCCGGTTCCAAAGTCGTCGATAGCAATACGCACACCTGACTTGCGTAGCAATTGGCAAATGTGACTGTGCGCCTTCGGATCTCGGCTCAAGCTTTCGGTGATTTCAATCTCTAGATGCTTGGCTTGAATTTCACACGACTGGACTACTTGTTGGACTTCGGTAACAAACTCGGTACTAGAAAAATGGTCTCCCGAAATATTGATCGCCATTTGAAGTTCGCACCCGGCCACATTCCAAGCCCGCAATTGTTCACATGCCGTACGCAGCACCCAAGAGCCAATTCGATTAATCAACCCTGCGTGCTCTGCCGCCGGTATAAACAGGGCGGGGCTAATAAATTTGCCATCGGCCGTTCGCCAACGGAGTAGCGCCTCGACACCAACGATGGAACCGTCCGCTGCCGATACCTTGGGTTGATACCAAACTTCGAACGCTTCATCGTCTAGTGCTTGACGTAGATCGACTTCCAGTTTCAGTTGCGCCGTGCGTGCTTCAGCCATCGAGAGATCAAAAACCGACAAACCTACCTTCCGACGTTTCGCGTCGTACATCGCTAGGTCCGCGTTACTCACTAGCTCTTCAACGGTCGATCCATGGTCTGGATAAGACGCGACCCCGACACTCAACTTTGGCTGAATGGGCTGCCCTAAAACTGAAATAGGGCACTGGCAAAACTCAAAAATTC
>CAZKTR010000723.1:0-1878 GCA_964555525.1 uncultured Pirellulaceae bacterium | reverse complement strand
AACTTTCAAAAAAGTGGGTAATGCTCAGGGTTCACACCCATGGCTACAACCTGTCGCCACTCCGTGGCTAAGTCGCCTTTGGCTCCGTTGAAAGTAGCGTACCCTGAGGTAGTTTTCCAGAAGCAGCAAACATTCGATGAACGGGCCTTTTTAGGTCCATCTGGGTTTGTTGTGGGTTTGGCAAGTTCTTCAGGATTTAAAGAGGCGATCGGGTGCCATGCTTCACGGCTTTGAGGTGAAGAGTTTTTCCTGAGTGTTTGCATGCTTACGCGTTGGATGTGTTTTGCGAGATGTCCCGTGAGCATGTTTTTTGAGGGAATGTTCTAGAATTTGTCCATTTCCGATCGCGTAAACATGGCACCCTAGCTGGTCAAATACAATTGGATGTTTTCTTGGAACCAAACTGCTAATGGCTTTCAGTTCTTTAAATCCCCCAATCAATTCCTGGAAGAACCCTTTCTAGGCTGTTCTACCTAGACGAGCTTACCGGGCGGGTGACTCGCGAATTTGAATAAGTGGAATAGCTGGAACAACCGGACCCTGCTGGCATGTGGTTTGATGGACTTCCGGAACACTTTTGAACTAGTCGGCGAGCATGGATAAGTGAGGGCTACGTTTGCGAGAACTTTACCCGTCCTCACACTAGCTGCGTTTGAGCCATGTCTGTCGATCTGATTTCCGATCAATTCTTCGAAACCGTCAACGACTGTCGGCGTATTTACGTCGATCAGGCAGTCGAAGCAACGCTGTCTAGCTCGAAACTATCTGCTGATCGGCAAAGTGAGTTTTTGGATGAAATTGAGTTGCGGTTCAATCGGTTGCTCATCAAAATCTTTGCCGAAGTCGCGTGGAGCGATTTGGTGTGGACTCAGAACGAAGGTGTGCTTGCGGTACAACTGCTCGAAGATCTCTTGCGAACCAAAATTCCTGCTAGAGATGTCAAAGCGACCTTGAAGCAACTGTTGAAAATTAGCAGCGAAGAGTCTTGGCAGGCGGTGCTTGAACCCTTCGTGATGCTGGATGAACTCAAGGACCAACGTTGCGTGCTCGAGACTGGGTTGATGAAGTTGGCCAATATTGTTGCCAAGGTTGATGGCCGGGTTACCGACGAGACGCTAGGGCAACTGAAAAACCTTAAATGGCAATTGCATCAATTCTTGACGCCTCCGCCTGCTCCGCCAAAAAAACAAGCCGATGAAGCTAACGAAGCAACCAACCTAGTTTACGGGACCATCCAAAATGCGATCGATTCTGTAGACGCCAACCAAGCAACTCAAGCGGCCCCGACACAAACTGCTGTCCGTGCGGATGCTGAGCAATCGGTTGCCACATCCGTCGCGATAACCGTTGAAGAGCGTGAAGAAAAATTGGCGAAGGCGATTGAGGAACTGGATGTTTTGATCGGGATCGACGACGTCAAATCCGAAGTCAAAGGGTTGGTCAACTTCTTGAAAGTTCAGGCGGCGCGAAAAGCAGCGGGGCTTCCTGAGAATCCGATTAGCTTGCACATGGTTTTCGAAGGCAACCCTGGAACCGGAAAAACGACCGTCGCTCGAATCCTCGGTCGAATCTTTGGAGCGATGGGGGTTTTGGAAAAAGGCCACTTGGTTGAAACCGATCGCAGTGGTCTAGTCGCCGAGTTCGTAGGGCAAACGGCAACCAAAGCAAACAAAATCATCGACTCGGCATTGGATGGCGTTTTGTTTATCGATGAAGCCTATTCATTGGTTGGCGACCCGAAAGATAGTTTCGGTGCCGAAGCTTTACAGATTTTGCTTAAACGAGCTGAAGACGATCGTGGCCGGTTGATCGTGATCATGGCTGGCTATTCTGAACAGATGAAGCAGTTGCTGCAATCGAATCCAGGATTGTCTTCTC
>CAZKTR010000722.1:0-1883 GCA_964555525.1 uncultured Pirellulaceae bacterium | reverse complement strand
CGTGGGCCTGTGAATTCGCTTGCTGTAACGCTTCAATCGACAACACCGATTCTAATATCCGAGCCGGATGCGGAGCGATCAACCGCCGCCTGATCGCCGCACTCCAATCAGGCGAGCCAACTACCATGCGGATCAAATCGGTTTTGGGCACTCGCAAAACCGGTGCGTTTTTCAGTTCCTTGTCGATCATTCTGACAACTCCTCGAACGCCGATGAATCCAATTGGTCGTCGTCCGACTGAGGCGACAGGAATTCGTCAAGCTCGAAAAACTGTAATCGCCGTAGTAGTTTGGGACGGCTGATGTTCAATTGTTTGGCGGCTTGCGTTTTGTTGCCTCGGGCTTGCTGGATCGCACGCACAACCAGTTCTTTTTCAATGCTGGCCAAGTACGTTTCCAGGTCGATCGTGTCGGTGGAGGGCCTGCCGATACGCATCGCACTAACCGCTTGGTGGAATTGATCCGGCAAATCATTTTCGGTCACCACCGTGCCTTGGCACTGTTCCGACGCCGCTTCAACAACGTTACGAAGTTGCAACAAGTTTTCCGGCCAGTCAAACTCCACCAACGCTTCGATCGCTTTGTCGCTAAATTTGGATCGTTTGCGTTGACGCTGCTGGTTGTTAGATTCCAATAACGCCTGAGCCAACACCGGAATGTCTTGCCGTCGTTCAACCAACGGCAACATGTCTATCGCGAGCGGGCTCAAATGAAACGCCAGTGAAGGCAAAAACGATTCTTGCGTTGCTAAATCCAACAGCGATTCCTGTGACGTGGCGAATGTCCGCACGGGAAAGTTGGGTAGTTCCAAAAAACCATTCAGTTCTTGCTGGGCACTTGGTGAAAGCCGATCGACGTCCATCAATAACAAAACGATCTCACGGCTCCGATGCCGGTGATCAAACTCCTTGGCGTCACTGATTGCTTGCTGGATCAACTTCGGATCGGCAATCGAACAGTGGACCGGCGTTAGCGTTGGACCGCCATCGTCATAGCAAGCGTCAAACAACACCCGAGCCAAATGCTCCTTGCCGCTGCCAATCGGGCCGGTGATCAGCACACTGGTTTTGGCTTGTTGAGCGATATTGACTTGTTGGCGGATACGACACGCAAACGGACTTTCTCCAACGAGACTCTCCAGCGAGAAAAACCGAGCCAACTCGTTACGCGACCTAGCTAGGATTGCGCGGACTTCCGATTCGCTGGTGGTCTGAGTGACTTTAGCAGTGGCCGCAGATTGCGGTTCGGAGGCGACCAGTACTCCGGTGGCAACGCCGTTTTCGTAAATCACTTGTGCGAGGGCCGCACAAAACAACGTCGTGACCGGTTGCGACTCCCCTGCCCCGGCAACAGGTTTCCAAATTTGAAAAACTTGCGGCGGCTGGTGAGTGCCTACTTCGATGTTTAGCAATTCCGCTGGCGGTGCAAGACCTTGGCGGCGATGGCTGACCGAGTCAGCCGCGGCGTCGCCGGTCTGGTTAAGCGGTGCGGCTCGTAGTTCGTCGAAGCTGAGTCCTGTCCAGTCGGCGGTTGCTTGGTTGGCAAACACGATTTGGTGATCCAAGTTCACAAAGTAAACCGGATTGTCGGACTTTTCGACGATCCGCGTGATGGTGCGAGCAATGGGTTTGAGTTTGGCCATATTGGGTTGGTGGGTAGCCGAAGACGTAAGCCCTCGGTGCTTTCAATGCCAGTTGGCCCCTTTCGAGGTCCAACTTTGGTTTTAGTACGTGCCCTGCTATTAGAAGCATCGCCAGCCAGATTATAACCTGCCGTACGCGAAATGGCGGGAATTCGGTATACTGGCCTGCTCATAGCATCGGCCCGCTCACAGCATACCCGCGAATCCTCGAAAGAACCCATGACCCGGGAACCTATCTACTC
>CAZKTR010000721.1:0-1885 GCA_964555525.1 uncultured Pirellulaceae bacterium | reverse complement strand
CCAGAGTTCAGGCCTTCCCTAGCCACATCCCGAAACCTGGCGACTCCGGCTACACCTAAATGAATTTGAAAATTTCCCAGAATCAGGAACCCGGGACGATGAAATCGGGGTTCAAAGCCCACTCATCAACAACTACCCCGCTAACTCGGGACCCGAACACGCCGGTTGCGCCGATCAAAAACGGCATGTTCGCCAGAACCAGAACTCAGGCCACCTCGCCCGCCGTGTTCAAGCACGGCTTTGCACGAGCGCTGGCCAACTTAGAGCTAACCTTTTGTACGCCCGCGACAAATCGTTAATTCGCACCTGCAAAAACACTCCATGACATCACTCCAAGAAAACGTTTGGCAGCAGCCGCTCTTAATTGCATTCGCGCTAATGATGCTTAGCCTGCTACCATCGACCTGCCTGATCGCCCAACCCAGTACGCTTGCCGAGCCTCAGGTTTCCGGGGCTTCGACAGCATTCGTGCACCCTGGCATCGCTCACACCGCTGCGAACCTCGACTTCGTCAAAGAAAAAATCGCCAGTGGAGACCAACCTTGGCATAACGCGTTTACAAAATTACAGCGCTCACGTCACGGACGGCTGACATGGAAACCCGATCCTCGACCGCACGTTCAACGCGGGGTTCGCAACAACCCCAACATCGGTGCTTCCGACTTCATCAACGATGGCATGGCCGCTTACACGCATTCACTACTATGGGTGCTGACCGAAAACGAAGACCACGCCAACAAAGCCGCTGAGATCCTCAACGCCTGGTCAGCCGAACTGGAAACGATCACCAACCACGACGCCAAACTATTAGTCGGGATGGCCGGCCAATTATATTGCAACGCAGCAGAACTTTTAAAACACCACTGGGATGGCTGGCCGGAAAAGGACCAACAGCAATTTGAAAAAATACTAACCGATGTCTTTTATCCGGTCATCAAAGACTTCTACCCGTCGGCCAACGGAAACTGGGACGCCTCGATGTTACAAACCATGATCGCGATGGCGATCTTTTTGGACGACCGATCAATGTTTGATCGAGCGGTGAACTACTATCGATCCGGCGATGGAAACGGGGCAATCACAAACTACTTCAATGAGTTCGGGGAATGCCAAGAATCAGGCCGCGACCAAAACCACACGCAGATGGGGCTCGAGTTTTTGGCCAACACGTGCGAGTTCGCTTGGAACCAAGGCGTGGATCTATACGGCGAAGCCGACAATCGATTGTTATTGGGTTTCGAATATACCGCTCGCTTCAATCTTGGTTACGACGTTCCTTACAAGCCTTACAAGAGCTTTGAAAAACGATACCACTACAAGAAGATCTCAAACGACTCGCGCGGCCGCATCCGGCCGATGTATGAAAAAGTTTTCAATCACTACCATGTTCGGAAAGGACTGGACGCTCCGTTCACGTTGCGAGCGGTTGTCGCCACTCGCCCTGAATCGATTAGCAGTGCCATGCTGCCATGGGGAACCTTGATGTACGGTCAAGCGTTACCCAAAGTCGAACCACTGGACGAGAAACCAACCTTCAGCGCGAAGCCAGGGAAGAAACGCGGCCGCCGATAAGGCGCCGGCGTATCGACTGGAAGACTCGGAGTGTTTCACTGCTACAGTTGTCTGTCGTGCTTGCGCAGCAACTAAAACCATCGCTCCCTTCTCCCCGCAAATTCGGACGTTTGCCGCTTTGCCACTGAATCAAGCTGTCTCCGAATTTGTGGGGAGAAGGGTTGGGGATGAGGGGCTAACCGCTTAAGAATTTTGGCCAATGGGGAGACTCCTCACTGAACGCCACCATTTTAATCCACAAGACGAGACTCTTTGATGGCTGAATTTTTAACCGCAAATGGACGCTAATAAACGCGAATACAAATTTAGGTTT
>CAZKTR010000720.1:0-1889 GCA_964555525.1 uncultured Pirellulaceae bacterium | reverse complement strand
GACTGGCACTATGGGGGAGGTGATGTAGGTAGAGCTGTCAACGCTTGAAAACGCTTTCAAGTCGGTCATCAAGAAGGCAAGGCTGCCACAGGCCATGGTCACAGTGAGCTTGCCAAGGAATATGAGGGCATCTCCAATCACATTGACTGCTGCCAGCCGCCCCACGTTGAGCACTATCAGCTTGATAGCCCGGAGTGCGCCTCCACAAAAGGTGTATCCTTTCACAGCCACAATGATGTAGGCGTTGCGGTTGATGAATTTCATAACCTTCTCCATGTACCTGAACATCCAGATTTCCTGTTCTCTATTGGTTCAGCTTCAGATAAGTCTTGTCGTTCCACAGCTTTTCAACAGATGCACCGCCGTATCAAGCGTTCCTTCTTGTGGCATGCAAGCGCCGCTCTCTTCTCTTGAGTGTTTCGGATGGTGTAACCAAAGATGCTTGCCATGCAAACTGAAGTTCAAGGTCCAAATGAGAGCACACCAGAGGCAATATCTCAAGCAGCACATGACCCAACGGGCTGCTGGGTTTCCCTTCTGCATGCGCTTTGTCTTGCGGTCCAAGTATTCAAGAAGCAGGCGGACGAACTGAATAACAGCCACGATGAAGGCACCAAACGCAACAGAGCCCATGTGATACCTAGCTGCGACATAGAGGCCTGTCAACACAGGGAAGGTGGTCATTTCAGATCGCAGGCCACGAGTCCAGTAGTACTGTCCGACACTGTGGGCGATGACGAGGTATCCAAACCCGTTGATGAACTGGTTCGTCCACAGCAGGCCAAACAAGTGGTAGGCGAACATGTACTGCAGCACAGCATTAAGATCAGCATGTGCTCGCAATCTGGCTTCTCTCACATCACAAAAGTGCCCATGCCACTGTGGTTTCCCCATGCCAGGCTGCTAGAACAACAATCGGCTACTCAGCCTCTTGTACATATTCATGTGAACACAAGAAGTGTATTTCCAGCGTACTGCGCTATGGTCGAGAGGCGGAAGGGAGCAGCACCTTCTGTTCTGAACTGAACTTGACGTCATAGTAGCAGTTGGGGTCTTCGTAGCATTCAGGGGTAGAAGAAATGGTGACGCTGTCTGCTGGCGACAACGAAGTTGGGATGGTTGCGTTTGTAGATGTCACGAAGAGCGATGTCAGGGAGTACTGGGTGCTGGGCTCAAACTCTTCCCGCATTGTCTCAACAACAGTTCCAGCACTCCACTGGTGCGCAAAAACGATGACCCAGTATATGAATAGAAGCATAGTGGCTGCGAAAGTCATGAGGGGGAAGAGAATGAGGGAGGGGACGGTGCCAATGGCAGATGCGGCAACTTTGAGGCAAGCGACTGCCACAGCAATGCGCCGGATCATCAGCAGCGTCATCAAGAAGCAGATACCCGTGAGTGCACAGAGCACGTATGTCATGTAAGTCAATGCTACTTGGTAATTGCCTATAACACAGACACTGTCAGGCATGCTGGTGGTGTGCAAAACATGCAGGGTTCCCCGAGAGGCAGAAAGAACTGGAGCTGGCTGTGCTCACAGCTTGTGGAACGGCGTCGCAAAGCCTCTTTGCTGTTGTTGCAAACATGCAGAACTATTTTGTAGTGGTGCGCACTGAGACCCCTAGAAGGGGCCTGATGAATCTTGGTATGCATGACGGCGGGGCAGCAGTTGCCATCCAGCGATAGAGCCTCCGCAACGTACCTGTCAGCTCATTCCCGGTTGCAGCAAGAATGTCGGCGAGGCCATCAGTTCCCGGTACTGATGACAGCAAACCACTTTTGTGAGCGGACAGTACGGTCGCCGCAACAAAGAGCAAATTCACGAGGATCACCACAGTCCATGCCATTGCCCCGGCAAAGAAGCGTAGCACAATCATATAGAGCATGCA
>CAZKTR010000719.1:0-1892 GCA_964555525.1 uncultured Pirellulaceae bacterium | reverse complement strand
TACTGACTGAAAAATCAGACAACGACGATTCGGCAACTGAAAAAATTACCGGCGTCGCAGTACAAGGCGGTGTCGAGTACCACGCCCCAGCGGTGATCTTGACCACCGGCACTTTCCTGTCGGCCTTGATGCACACCGGCGAAGCCAAAACCAAGGGTGGCCGTGCCGGCGAGGGCACGACGACTGGAATCAGTGCGGCGCTTGCCCGTCTGAACTTCCGCGTGGCCCGCTTCAAAACCGGTACTCCACCACGCTTGAACAGTCGCACCATCGACTATTCCAAAACCGAAATCCAACCTGGCGACGACCAGCCCAGCCCGTTTTCGTTTTTGACGGACGATTTCAAAGTCGAACAAATGCCTTGCTGGATCACCTTCACCAACGAAGCGGTCCACGATCTAATCCGCGCCAACCTCCACCGCGCGCCCATGTACAGCGGACAAATCCAAGGTAGCGGTCCTCGCTACTGCCCATCCATCGAAGACAAAATCGTCAAGTTCGCCGACAAAGACCGCCACCAACTTTTCTTAGAACCCGAAGGCCGACAAACCCAAGAAGTCTACGTTAACGGAATTTCGACCAGTCTCCCGCGCGACGTCCAAGACCAAATGTTCAAACTCATTCCCGGTTTGGAAAACGCTCAAATCATGCGTTACGGTTACGCCGTCGAATACGATTTCTGCCCGCCCGAGCAACTGCGTTCGACTTTGGAAACCAAATCCGTCGCCGGGCTTTACTTTGCCGGGCAACTCAACGGCACCACTGGCTACGAAGAAGCCGGCGCCCAAGGTTTAATCGCGGGAGCAAATTCGGCTTTGAAGATCGCCGGGCGCGAAGAGTTTATCGTTGAACGCAACGAAGGCTACATCGGCGTGCTGATTGACGACTTGGTTACTTGCAGTGTCGACGAACCTTACCGGATGTTCACCAGCCGCGCAGAATACCGCCTGCTGTTACGTCAAGACAATGCTGACCGTCGCCTAACAGCCAAGGCAGTTGCGTTTGGCTTGGCCGGCCAAGATCGCGCCGAACGATTGCAAACCAAAGAAGCTGCCATCGCAGCGACGCTCGCCAAAATCGAGTCCACTCGAATTGAAGGCGTCACGCTACACAAGCGACTCAAACGCACCGAAACAAAATGGGAAGAATTGGTCGAGCTACTTCCTGAACTGGGACAAGTCACCGCCGAAGTTCGCCAACAAGTCATCTACGACGTGAAGTACGCCGGCTATGTGACTCGCCAACAAGCGACCGTCGACAAGCATAAACGATTGGGCAAGCGAAAGATCCCGGACCACTTTGACTACCAAGCGTTACCGCACCTGCGAATCGAAGCCAAGGAAAAACTAACTCGCTTCCGCCCCACCAGCCTCGATCAGGCTCAGCGAATCAGCGGCATCACGCCAGCGGACATCGCAATGGTGATCTTGCACTTAGAAAAGAAAATCAAAAACTAAACTCCATCGCTGTACCTCGCCAGAGCCTGTCACTTTATTAGCCGTTTTGGCTTTAGCCACGGTTCCATTGCTCGTAAACCGTGGCTAGCGTCAAAAAGGCTCACTACTCACAATTTAGGCATTGCCAAACACATGCAAATAAAACTCCTCTTGCTCACGATCGCTTTCTTTTTGTTTGCCTCCAACAGCTATGGCCAACAAGCGATCCCAAAATCCGCAACGGACAAAATCAATCAGCAATCAGTCACTGAGACGATCAAGTTTCTGGCCAGCGACGAACTGGCAGGCCGAGACACTCCTTCGCCGGGCTTGGACAAAGCCTCGGACTTCGTTGCCACACGATTCAAAAAAGCGGGACTCGAACCACTGGGCACTGACGGTTCTTTTTTTCATACCATCACCAAAGCCACCGTACAGGCCCCTAGCTCCGCCACG
>CAZKTR010000718.1:0-1902 GCA_964555525.1 uncultured Pirellulaceae bacterium | reverse complement strand
CCGCGTCCATCCGTGGTTAAAAAGATAGATCCCTCCGAAGATAGTTCCCTCCGTTTGGCGGGCAGTAAACTTAGGTGTTTTGCCGCTATCGGCCTGTTGATTTAATGGCAATCCGACGAGTAAGCAAAAGAGGCAAGCGCCATCTCTTGGATTTATGTGGCCGAACTATCCTTGCAAGCGATCCGCTTAAAGCCCGAAATAGCTGGTAAATACCGCTCTGAACTCTAACTTGCTTGGCAATTTCTTTCCCGATCGGTATTTTTTTGACTGAAATCACCTAAAACCATGCTAAATTATCCCGCTCGGTAGTATTCTGGCCTGTTATGGCCGATGCCTCCAAAATAATCCCGATCGGTACAAATAGTGAACGCCATTAAAACGCCAGCGGACCTAGGTAAGATCATCCGCCAACGCCGCAAAGCAGCCAAGCTAACGCAACAGAAAGCCGCAGCCCTAGCAGGAATTGGCGTGCGTTTTCTTTCTGAACTCGAGCGTGGCAAACCGACTGCGCAAATCGGAAAAGCAATCAAAGTCGCACAATTGTTGGGCTTGGAGATTCAGATTAATGAGCGCTGAACCATCCGCATCCAGCCAACAAAAACTTGATGTCTATTTTGAAACTCAGCTCGTCGGCAAAATCGCTTCGGCCGATGGCGTGGGAATGAATTTTTCATACGCAGACAGCTGGCGAAACGACAAAGCGTCATTTCCGATTTCGGTTTCCATTCCATTGAATGCCCCCTCAATCGAAAACGAAGCGGCCAATAATTTTTTTGCAAACTTACTGCCCGAAGAACAAGTTCGCAGACGGACATGTAAAAAATTAGGTATCTCCGAAGGCAATCATTTCGAACTTCTGAAACGCATCGGCGGAGACTGCGCGGGCGCGCTAACGATTGTCCAAGAGAAAGCAAAGCCCCCTACGCTGCAGGACGAGTACACTCCGATTTCAGAACTTCAACTTGCCGATTGGTCCAAAGGCGATCAATACGCATTTGCGCAAGTTGCGGGAGAGCAGGACGTACGACTTTCGCTTGCTGGTGCTCAAGACAAACTACCGGTCAAAGTGGTCAATGGACAGCAGTTCTATCTTCCGACTGGCAATTCGCCATCAACACAAATCCTCAAATTCGCCTCTCACTTTTCACACCTTCCAGAAAACGAAACCTTTACAACGATGCTCGCCCGTGCGGTAGGAGTCGACACAGTAGACATTTCTCTTTACCAAACCAATGAAGCTCGAATCGCAGTCATCCAACGATACGACCGTCAAATCAACAATCAGCAATGCAAACGGATTCATCAAGAAGACTTTTGCCAAGCCTTAGGCGTTCACCCAGAGCGAAAGTACCAACAAGAAGGTGGACCTCGTCTTCAAGATTGCATTAACCTCATCAAGGACGCTTGTTCAGTTCCGCTCATAGAGCTAGAAAAATTCATCCGTTGGACATTGTTTAACTGGTTGGCGTTCAACGCGGACGCACATGCGAAAAACATCTCTTTACTTTTTGTCGATGGCCAAACAAAACTGGCACCGTTTTACGATTTAGTTTGCACCGGCAACTACCCACAACTCAGTAAAAACCTTGCAATGAGCATTGGCGGCGAGTTTTTACCGGGCGCCGTTCACGTCAAACATCTTCAACAATTTGCCGACGAGCTGGACATGAGTTATTCCTACGTCAATAGAATGGCCTGCGTAACGCTAGAGCGATTGCAAGACTCAATGGACCAGACAATCATCCAATTCAAAGACCTATACGGTGATTCACCGATTTTACAGAGAGTCCCAGTTGTCATCAAAAAACGCTGCAAACGTGCCCTCAAAGACTCGCTAAGCAAAAGCTAAGGCGTTATTCTGCTTGGTAGCTTAGACGACGGCAGGGCAGTCACGTCGATTTC
>CAZKTR010000717.1:0-1906 GCA_964555525.1 uncultured Pirellulaceae bacterium | reverse complement strand
CTGGCAAATCCGGCATTGCCCCCGGACAACAACTATTGATCATTTTGTTTTCTGAAGCGATCAAGTGACCGACTTGCCACTTAATGTGGTTGCAACTTTCAATCGGGCGCACCATCATTTCTTCGTCGGTCAAATCTTCAAGATAGGCCATCGAAATCATTTCGGCGGTGTCGAGGGCAGATTTAATTGCTTCGTTAGCATTCATAGCTTGGCTTTCGCTTAAACAATTTGATTGTTTTCTAAGAACAGTCAGCCCAATCGCTAGACTCTAGCAGATTTGCTTCCCCAATAATGGGCTTCGATGTTAGACTATAGCAACACAACCATTGATGAGAAAGCATGTCCGAATCGGCCCAAAAAGTAATTAGCGAACTTACCTCCGCCGGCCTATTATCGGCTGACCGGGTGACGGACTACTCTGGCCAAGCAGACGCAGGCATCGAAGTTTTGCTGAGCAAACTGGTTCAAGACGGGCACATCACGTCGTTCCAAAGTGACAAACTCAAAGCTGGCAAGTCAAGCGATATCTATTTCGGCGACTACGTCGTCATCGACAAACTCGGTCAAGGTGGCATGGGCACGGTCCTACTGGCCAAACATCGACGCATGGATCGACTGGTTGCGATCAAAATTTTGCCCATCACCGTATTGGAATCCCAAGACGCTGTGGCTCGGTTCTACCAAGAAGTCAAAGTCGCCGCCAAACTGACTCACCCCAACATCGTGCACGCCTACGACGCCGGTGAGCACCACGGCTTTCATTACTTGGTAATGGAATATGTACCCGGCTACGATCTGGCCGAAGTCCTGTCGCAACTGGGCCCTATACCGCTTTCGATGGCCTTGGACTATCTCAAACAAGCTTGCAAGGGACTCGATTACGCTCACCGCAAGGGTATCGTCCATCGCGACGTGAAGCCTTCGAATATTCTTTTGAGCGACGAAGGCGACATCAAGATCCTTGACATGGGTCTCGCCCGCATCTGCGATTCAACGTTCAACCAAGCGATGACTCAGCTTACGACAACCGGCCAAGTCATGGGAACCGTCGAGTATATGTCGCCCGAACAGGCCGAGGACACGCGGCAAGCCGATCAACGATCAGACATCTATTCACTCGGCTGCACGTTATATCGACTGCTGACAGGAAAGAGCCCTTTCACTCGTGACACGGTCGTCAAAACCATTTTGGCTCATCGCACCGACTCGATTCCGTCGCTCAACACTGGCTTGCCAGAAAACGACTCCGTCAATCAGTTGTTTCAAAAAATGGTCGCCAAGCAACCTGAAGATCGCTTTCAAACGGTTTCTGAATTGATGGAAGCCATTGATTGCGTCGAACAAAGTGATTCACTGGACGATTCCTCAGTAGAGTTTAAAAACAAACTCACTCCGGCTGATTCGGGATCGGATTATTCCGGCTCGGACGATTCCGCCTCGGATGGCTATTTATATGCTGACCTCGTTCCAGAGGAGAGCATCGAACTTGTGCCGGTGGAACTAAATGGCTCTGAAAGCCTTGAGGATCAGGATGAAATACCGACTCGTATTCTTCACTTGAGTGACAACGGACTACTTTCCACGGTCACGCCGCAAACTCAAACGACTACGACCACCGACGACGGGATTGTCTACCTCCCTGATCCATCGCCTTCAACGATGACGATCGGTTTGCCGATCACTAGACCAGGCTGGCCGTTAAAAATTACAACATTTGCAGCTGGTGCTTTCTTACTGATGACGCTGTTCCCAGTCGCGTTTGTGATTTCGTGGTTCACTTGGGGATACACGAAAAAATTAAGATCCAATCAAGACGAACTTGATGTTTCTATCGATCGCGAAAGCGCGGGACGATATCAGTGGGTCAGCATTGGAATCAACTTCTTGTCAATAATCGGCCTAATCG
>CAZKTR010000716.1:0-1910 GCA_964555525.1 uncultured Pirellulaceae bacterium | reverse complement strand
CCTTGATATGGAAACCGAGGCCTTGCCCGCGTCGGTTTGATCCCGTGGGGATAATTAGGGTCTATCGAATTCAATGTACCAATAATCTACGCGGATTGCGCTATTTTTATGGGACCTTGATGCTGTAAGGATAGTCGCCAATTGCGAATGGGCCAACGAAAAACGGTGATTTTGCCTCGCAAAACCAATGAAAATGTCGTCATGAAACACGTTGGTTTGCTTGATTTATCGGTTCAAAGCCAGTTTATATGAAAGTCAAAACGAAAAAGCCGGTTGTCATGATTTGAGAGACAATTTGGTTGGCGGTGGCAAATTTGAGGCATCTACCACCACAACCGCTCGAAATTTAAAGTCAAATCGGATGTCTTGGCCCAACTAACTCCTAGTCGCTTTTGCCAAGCCATGGCGAGCTTGTTGAAAATGTTGACGTGAGCCGTTTTGGCGATAGCCACGGTTTTCATCGCCCATGATAACGTGGCTAGCGCCAAAACGTCTAATGAAACAACAGCCTCATGTGATCACAGCCCGCAAAGACAGTACTGACAACGGGCACACGACTAACCTACCCGTGCGAGTTTTCCCGTCCGTGGTATACTCTTCTGCCACCACTTCCAACGATATTCGCTGGCTTTACGTCCAGTGCAACTTTGCTTCAGTGACAGAAGCTTCTTAACATGTAATTTACTCAGGTGGCACATTGACCGCATTGATAACCAAGTTCTTCAGCTCTCAAAATCTTTCGACCTGCACCACTGCAATCTGGATCTCAAAAGTTGGCTGTATTGCCTTGATCATCGCTTGCTTCTTGAGCTGCGTCTCTCAAACGGTACTCGCCCAAGCGACCGTAATTGACCGTAAGCAAGTTAGTGGAACAGTAACCGAGATTAAATCCGGTGCGATTTCAATCAAATCCACTTCAGGTGATACGACGACTTACTTGATTCAAGACAAAACCGAACGAGCGATCACGCTCGACGCTTTTCGGCTAAGGTTTGGCGGCAAGATTAGTGCCCACGGAAACATTCCACTTAAGCTGATCGAAAAAGGGATGGTGGTAAAGCTGAAATGCAAGCTCAACGCCTCCGGAAAAATCGAATCAGATGTTGATGAGGTGCAACTGGTTGCTAACGATGTGGAGCCAAAAATTGACTTATCTGAAACTCCTGAAACCAGAAGTGCGTTTGCAGAAGCGACTGTCGTGGGGCGAGTCACTGCTTTCAAGAGCAATCGCCTGCAGCTAGAAGTCCCCAAGTCCGATTGGTTCAAAAAAGACAAGCTGACATTGAAGGTTGCCGAAGAAGCGAAGCTAGTAATCGATGACGATAGCTTGGCTCGGGTAGTTCCTGGTGATGAGGTCGAAAAAGCCTTGGCATTTAAATTCGCCAGCGGCGAACGAGCCATTAAGGGGATCAAAATTAAACTCGTTGCCCCACGAGACGCACTAACCAAAGATTTTGCCGACCAGTTAAACAATAAGTTTAGTCACCTTTCAGATGAACCCAAACCAGCTCGCGTTAAACGTTCGGCTCATTTCGCGTTGCACACGGACATTTCAGACCGCCAAGCCCAAGTGTTACTGGCGAAACTTGAAACGATGTACGACTTGGTCAGTGGCTACTATCGAGCCCAGCCGCGCGGCACGATTGAGTGCTATGTAGTTCGCGACTTGGCCGAATGGACGGGACAGCCGATTCCTGAACGCGGGCGAGCTAAAATTCTTGAACCAGCAGGTGTCACGCTCTCGTCCGTGTCCCGCAGCAAAGCCAAAGCCATTGTATACTCTTGCGACGACCAAGGTGTGGCTCAACACGAAGCCGTACACGCGTTTTGTGTACAAACCTTTGGCAGCACGGGGCCGACTTGGTATTCCGAAGGCATGGCCGAAATGGGGCAGTATTGGAAAAAAGGTA
>CAZKTR010000715.1:0-1911 GCA_964555525.1 uncultured Pirellulaceae bacterium | reverse complement strand
GCTGAGCAAGCGGACCTGCAGGCCAAAAGCGCCGCGGGAGCTTACGGCTATGCGGTTTCCGAAACGTCCAAACTTCAAATCAAACAGGCCGTCGAACTGTATCGCGCAGCCAACGGTTCGTACCCAAAAGACTATGAAGAATTCATGAGCAAAGTCGTCAAACAAAATGGGATCCAACTGCCGGTACTTCCGGGCGGTCGCCAATACCAATACGACGTTGAAAATCACGAATTGATTGTGGTTGAGAAAGAACAGACCGAATGAATGATGCTAACTTGCCCCAACTAGGGGCAACTCTTTTACCCAACCAACAGAAAACTCGCTTTCGCGTTTGGGCTCCACTGGCCAAAGAAGTAAATTTGGAAATCGTATTGCCCGCGGGCAGCGAATCCACCCACCAAGCACCATCGATCGCCACCCATCCGATGCAATCAGCAAACGATGGAACTTTTTTCACCGAAGTCGCCGGCGCCGGCGCTGGCACGCTGTATCAATTTTCGGTTGACCGAAACCCTGGTCGACCGGACCCTCGATCGCTGTTCCAACCGCATGGTGTACATGGCCCCTCCCAAGTCGTCGACCGCGACGCATATCAATGGACAGATCAACAATGGCGCGGAGTGGCCAAGCAGGATTTGGTGATCTACGAACTGCACTTGGGTTCGTTCACCGCTGACGGAACTTACACAGCAGCCATTGGCCGGTTGGACGAACTGGTTGAACTGGGCGTCACCGCAATCGAACTACTTCCGCTGGCTCAGTCACCGGGCAAGTGGAACTGGGGCTACGACGGCGTCAATTACTTTGCCGCTCGCAACACCTTTGGATCAACCGACGATTTGAAACAGTTTGTCGATCAGTGCCACGCCAGAGGTTTGGCGGTGATCAATGACGTGGTCTACAACCACGTTGGCCCCGAAGGAAACTACTTGTCGGCAATCGCACCCTACGGCAGTTCAAAACATGGCACTCCATGGGGCGATGCGTTTAACTTTGATGGGAAGCATAACGACCAAGTCCGTCAATTTGTAATCGACAACGTGATGTTCTGGATCGACGAATATCATTTTGACGGATTGCGTTTGGATGCCGTCCACTACATGTTTGACGACGGCAAGCCGCACATTTTGAATTCGATTCAAAACGCCTTTCGCGAACACCAAAAAACGCTCGACCGAACGACTTACTTGATTGGCGAAGCAAACATCTACGACCCGGAACTCGTCGGGGCACCTTTCGATCCGTCAAAACACTACGATGCGATTTGGTCCGACTGTTTAATGCACTCGATCATCAATATTGGCGATTCCGAATTGCGGCTGACCGATCGGCACTATGACGAAAACGATTTGTCAGAAGCGCTTGAGCACGCGTACGTGTTTACGGCTCCAGGTGCAAAACGGATGACACCGGCACTCCGAACCGAACACCACCCCGACGGACTTCGAGATTACGTTTCGTCGTTAGTGATCGCCTTGCAAACCCACGACAGTGTCGGCAACCACCCGCATGGTAAGCGACTTCATCGTTTGACCGACGTTGCCTTTCAGACTGCCGCTGCCCCCTTGATATTGCTGTACCCGGCGATACCGATGTTGTTCATGGGTGAAGAATCTGCGGTGGACGCGCCATTTCCGTTCTTTGCTGACTTCGAAGATTCCGGGCTAAGGAAGGCAGTTGATCGCGGGCGTCGCCAAGAGTACCCGCATCACAATTGGAAAGGGTCGCCGTTGCCGTCAGATCCGCTGGCGTTCACGAGTTCGATCATTTCGTCGGACAAAGAACAGCTGGCTGTCAAAGACTGGTATCGCCAGCTGTTGCAGTTTCGCAAACAAGGCGTCACTGATGGCTGGCTGCAACTAAACAACTTCTCGGTTGAGTCAGATACAGAAAACCATTTGTACCGTTTGA
>CAZKTR010000714.1:0-1913 GCA_964555525.1 uncultured Pirellulaceae bacterium | reverse complement strand
AAAGGTGGTGCCGGGTTGGGTGCTAGGTCAAAGCTAGGGGGCCCGCTGATCGTTCCATGAACATGGGCATTACTACCTGGGGAAATGTGTACGTTGCTGCCAGCAGCATTGCCGAAGACGTTTGCCCCCGAAGCAAGAGAAACTAGCCCTGAGCTACAAACGTTACCGTTTTCGAATTGATTGTTACCTTCGCTGTAAGGACCTAGGTCAGAATTGTAGCTGTCGGTTCGGACGTCGTTACCAATGTTGACGGAATTGACGCCGACGAATCCCACACACGATGTCGAGCCACCGGCGATTGCTTCGGCAACAACCGTCGCTCGTTCTACGCCGATTAGTGGTGCAAAGAACAAATTTACTGCGTTATCGTTAGCTGGACTGCGAATTAGACGTACTCTAACGGCTTGGGCTCCTTGAGGAATCGTTTCGCCTTGGGCGATGATATTACTGCCACTTGTCCGAGGTATCACAATAAACTGGTTAGTGTCAGCATTGAACTGGCCATATTCGATGGATTGAATAACGTCGAACTCTAAGCGGTCTCCCAAAAAATTGTGAGCGTTCATGGTCTCCAGCGCCGCTTGGTCACCATCGGCTGGGTTTCTTTGGTAGGCCGTAAGGGCTGCTACAGCACCTGCATCAGCGGCATTTTGGAGTTGTTGGTCGGCAACGGAAATCACACCAAAATCGATCGCAAAGGCTACCATGATCAGAAATACAGGAAGTAATACTGCAATAAATGGGATCATGGCTCCACGGCGTTGTTGCTTTTGGCTTTGGGAAATAGTTCGCATGGTTGGGTCTCTAAAATCTATTCTCGGTTCGTAAAAAAGCAGGTGCTGAAGCGGCGGCGATTAGTTGCTTTTGTAAATTGATGAGTGGCCGCGTACGTGTTGGGCACCAAGGTTGAACGGGTCACTGATCAGGCTGACGTCTTCGTAGTCGATTTCTACTTCACATGACAACACTTCAAAACCACTGATAGTTGAGGGTGTTGTGGTAAAGGTGACGTCCAAGTCTTGGATGCGGAAAAAGCTTCGCTGCATGTAGTCTAAGGCAACTGTCCGTGCTTCAGTTTCGTCGCCTCGGACGGCAAAGACACGGTTTGCTTCTCGAGCAGCACCGGCGACCGAATGCAAACTCATCAGAAACCTGCTGGCTTCGATGGTCATGAACAAGATTAAAAGCAACAGAGGAGCGACAAGTGCAAATTCAACTGTCGCAGCGCCCTCTCGAGCATGAAAGCGTTTGGCAAACTTACGGCGCGCTCGGACGCCTCTAGATTTTTGGATGGTCATCGTGTCAATTTTCGAAAAGCTGGATACTTTTTTCTAGGTAGGTAACGCATTTCCAACGAAACACGCCATGCGGGAAACTTAGGTTAGAAATCTGAGGTAGGCGGCACCAAATATCCAAGTTAGCTAGTGGATTTTGCTGTACTGCACCCCTAGTCGTTGTTACCGCTATATTTAGAAAGTGAGCTGTAGCTCGATTGGGTGGAGTGCTTGAGTTTCTCGGGGCTCAGCTTCGGGTAACTAGCTAACGTCGATTATCTGTCTAGACAAATCGCCTTGGAGAGACCTTTAAGCACTCATCATTTAGAAAGCGCAGCAATTTGCAGTGCATCGTGAAGATGGATGACCGAGTAAAATCATTCGAGGGAAAAATCAGTGATCTTCGTGGAATTTTGCCTTTGTTGATTGATGCTGAGTGTTTTTGTGGGACCAAAGTAAAGTCTGGTTGGCTAAAGGCCGAAAACTTGTCTAACGCAGTTGGAAGTTTGTTTTGGGTAGGAATTGCCATTTAAACGGATAAGAGTGCGCAGAGTAGTAAGATTTTTAACGTGCATTTTATTGCCTAGTTTACCGAGACGGCTTGACCATTTAAGCCAAACCTAAATAATACTGCTCCTC
>CAZKTR010000713.1:0-1914 GCA_964555525.1 uncultured Pirellulaceae bacterium | reverse complement strand
CTTGGTGGATGCCAGCTTCGTGAGCAAATGCGTTTCGCCCGACGATGGCTTTGTTACGCTGCACGTGCAAGCCGGTGACGGTCGAAACCAAACGACTGGTCGGGACCAAACGCTGAGTGTTGATGGAGGTATCGTACTTGTAGGCGTCGTTGCGAGTACGAATTGCCATCACGACTTCTTCCAGCGACGCATTTCCGGCTCGTTCACCGATGCCGTTGATGGTGCACTCGATCTGCCCTGCCCCGTTGTCGATCGCGGCGAGGCTGTTGGCGACAGCGAGGCCAAGGTCATTATGACAGTGGACGCTGATCACGGCTTTGTCCATGTTCGGGACTCGGTTGACCAGCGAGTCGATGACTTTGCCCATTTGTTCGGGGGTCGCATAGCCGACGGTGTCCGGGATGTTTACGGTGGTGGCGCCGGCGTCGACGACTGCTTCGACGACTTTGCAGAGGAAATCAATTTCGGTTCGGGCGGCGTCTTCAGGCGAGAACTCGATGTTGTCGCAATAGCCTTTGGCTCGTTTGACCCCCGCGACCGCGCGTTCGATGATTTCGTCCGGCGACATTTTTAGTTTGAATTCACGATGGATCGCACTGGTGGCAAGGAACACGTGGATTCGCGGATCGTGTGCGCCTTTTAACGCCTCCCAGGCCCGATCGATATCTCGTTCGTTGGATCTCGCCAAGCCACAGATTTCGGCGCCGCGAAAGTTTGATGCGATTTGTTGGACGGCTTCGAAGTCGCCCGGCGAGGCGATCGGGAATCCGGCTTCGATCACGTTCACGCCAAGATCGATCAGGGCTTGTGCGATTTCCATCTTTTCCACCAGGTTCATACTTGCGCCCGGAGACTGTTCTCCATCGCGAAGAGTGGTATCAAAAATTTTGATCTGGCGGTTGTCGGACATGGTTTGGCTTTGTTCGGTTAAAAGTGAAATTTGTGTTAAGGTGAAAGGTGCTTATTTAGGGTTCCTGACGAGAGACATTATTTTCGAGTTCACTCGAATTGGAAAGCCGAAATTAGCCAAGGATTGTTATTGTTTACCGACTGCGTGGGTGGGTGTACGTTAACTTTGGTCCATCTTGGTTTGTTGTGGGCCTCGCAAGTATTTCAGATGGTTTATTTGGCGAGCGGGTGCCATGCTTCACGGCTTTTTGGGTAAGAGTATTTACTGAGTGTTTGCATGCTTACGTGTTGGGTGTGTTTTTTGGAAAGTCCCGTGAGCATGTTTTTTGAAGGGCTCTCTAGAACTAATCCATTTCTGTTCGCGTAAACATGGCACCCTCGCTGTTCAAAAACAATTCGATGTTTCCTTGGGACCAGATAACCAAATCACGAAGCAGTCGAGTCACTTGAATCAGGCTCCGCAATAATCTCATGCACGTTGCGGCGGATCATGTCTGAGAGCTTTTGGGTCGGCAAGTCATTGGGGTCGTCACCGAATGGATTTTCAATTTCTTCAGCGATGATTTCCAACGAAACCAAAACGTAAAACACGAACACCGAAATCGGAATCGCCCAGTATTCAAAATAAGCCACAAATCCAATTGGCAAGGTGACGATGTAGAAGAAAATAAACTTCTTCAAAAAGATACTGTACGAGAATGGAATCGGGGTATTTTTAATTCGTTCGCAAGCCCCCATGATGTCGAAGAAGGATTTGAGCTCCTTGTCAACCACGAACAGTTCATCGCCACTAAGGTGATTCGCCGCATAGAGTTTTTTTGTTTTGCGGTACATCTCCTGAATCATCAAGTTCGGGATATGCTCGCGTTCAGCGAAACGTTGCTTAAATCCTTCCGCATCCTCGACCTGCTCTAGGTCAATCCCTTCTCGAAGGTGCTCTTTCAGGGCAGTTGGGAATTCACCGATCATGGTTTTGAAATACTGACGCTCGGCTTGGCAACTGCT
>CAZKTR010000712.1:0-1918 GCA_964555525.1 uncultured Pirellulaceae bacterium | reverse complement strand
GACTGGAACGGTCAAACAGACCAAGCGATCCAGACGATGGAAGCTGCATTGCAAAAGTACCGTGAAGAAAACGAAGCCGGTTTGCCAGTTGGGTTAAACGGTGCGTTTGATGGTTACATTGGCTTGCTGGAATCAAAAAGCCAATACTCAGGTGCTGAGAAAGTCTTGCTGGCTGAAATCGGTCAAGTTCGCAACGAAGCTCAAGAAGTTTGGATGAAAAAGCGTCTAAATCGTTGTCGCTATTCGGCGTACAGTAGCGGAGCTTCCGTCTCACTCGGGCAAGGCACCGAATTGTATCGAAATTTGCTTGATTCGTTTTTGGAAGAAGCCGAGCAATTGAACGAAGACTATTGCTACTCAGTACTGGAACACATTGCTTCAATGTTCAAACGCGAAAATAGACGCGACGAGCAAACGTTTAAAGCCGATTTAAAGAGATACGCATTCCAACAGTTCCCTGAATTAATCAAGCGAATCGACAATAACTACAGCAATGCGATTAATACACTTGATGACATTGTTCATGATGAACTAGGAGTCCGAGAGGGCATCAGATTCTTAGTGGAGCGACTAGAAAACTACCCTGCGAGATACCATGGAACCTACCAAGCGGGATGGAGTCAGTTTAATTACAGGCTCGCAGAATGGCGGCATGAAGCCAAGGACCTTGGTCCGCTGCAAGAACGCGTGTTGAAACTAGCGTTAACTAATTTTCGTGAGGGATTGATTGTGCAAGACCACTTCAGTTCACGGATGCTATCAAAGCACAATTCCTATTTTTGGAATGAAAAAGAAGCTGATTTTGTTCGTGTCGCCAGTGAAGTGGCAACGGAATACAAAGACTCTGCGATCGTGGTTGTCCGAGCGGCAAAGTACCTGTTTGACAGGTTGGATCGCTACGACCAAGGCATCCAGTTGATGCAGGATGCGAAGGAGCGTGGAATATTGTCTGAATCACAAGAAATCTCACTGGCCTACATGTTGCGTGATCGCAAACGATGGAAGGACGTTGTGGTGTTGATGGAGCCGTGGGTTGCCAAGCGTCCTGAAAACATCTTGTACCGTTGCCTGTTGATCAAGGCTCTTAGCTTGAGCAAACAAAAAACGAAACGGAACAAATTACTGGCCGAAACCGAAACTTACTTGCGTGACAAAAACCTCTGGACTGAGGTCAACGTCGCGATGCTTTCCAAGTGTGTCTACGAAGCCAAAATGTATAAAGTTGCGATTCGACTCTATGACGAACTGATTCCAATGTACCAACGGGCTCGACCGAACCAGTCGGCGCAGGGTAACACCACACAAGGATATTTTGTTTTAGTTGGTGGTGAAAACCGACTATCGACTTACTATCAGAACTTAGCTCGTTCCCATGCTAAACGGCGCAACACGATTGCTGCGGTCAACGCTGCTGCGGGTGGGATCGTTTCCCGAGGTGGAAGCCAATCTGACCGGCATTTCGCCACCAATACCTTGCACTCAGTGATACTCAGTTCGAAAGACCGAGACGGCTTGATTGCTCACTTGGACCAGCAAGCCGAACAGACAGGCCAAGACAGCGCAATCATTCGCAAAGCCCTAGGCATGGTATTGTTGAATATCAAAGAAACTGAGAAGGCGATCCCGCAACTCAAACTAGCCATTGACCTTCAACCGACTGATTCGGAGACTCATCAAAAATTGATTGAAGCTCTCGACAAGGCCGGACGCAAAGCCGAAGCCACTCAGCAAATGATCGATCAGCTTGATTTCGATCGTCACAACTTGAAGGTCTACAAGCAACTGGCAAAACGTCTGCAAAGCAATGATGCGATGGCCGAGCGAGCCGCCACATCGTTGATCGAAGCGGCTCCGTTAGAAGCCGAGCACCACCAGGCGTTGGCGGAGTTACGGCAAGAGCAAGACCGGTGGGACGATG
>CAZKTR010000711.1:0-1920 GCA_964555525.1 uncultured Pirellulaceae bacterium | reverse complement strand
CGGCAAGTCATTGAACTATTCCATTTCGAAAAACTAAGCTATCGCGAAATCGCCTCGCGCATGGGAATGTCGGAGAATTCCGTCGGCCCGCGACTGACCCGAGCTCAACGTCGGCTAAGACAGTTGATGGAGGCCCCCCATGAATCATAATCCCATGATCCCACTAATCACGCTTCTAGAAATTTTGCACGATCAGTTTGAACCAGAGGAACAACGTCGTTTAGAAATCAAAGTACGCAAGGACTCTGCCGCGTTTGCTCGTCTGCAACAGCTACAAGCTACCGTCCGCTCAACCACCTCGTTGAACCTCAACGAAAAATCCCTCGCTTCAACCGATCAGGAATACGAGCTACAACGGATCGCAGCATTTTTGGATGGAACGTTGAGTGATGAAGAATCGCTCGCCTTTGAAAGCGAATGTTGGGCGTCCGAAAGCCTATTGCATGATGTAGTCGTGCTTTTTCATTCTGGGCTGCAATCGCACGCGTCAAGTAAAACAAATTCGAATACTTCCGCCCCGCCGGCGCAGCAGCAGCAGCAGCAGCAGCAGCAGTTGCGTGAGCGACTGGTTGGCCTGTTCCCTACCCAGCCGCCGGTTGGCGTTGGACTTGATGGGGAGGAAACGGGTGCTCCAGTCGTTGTAACCGAACGTTCGTCGCAAAAAGTAGATCCGACGTTCTTCAACGTAACAAAAGCTGCAATCGCAATCGCGGCGGCCTTAGCCATCGTTGCGCTTTCGATCGTCATCGCGAATTGGAATACGATAACGATTCAGCCCCAAACCGTAATCGAAGCACCGAAGGCACCGGAAGATGTAGACGAACGAATCATGCCTCCAACAATTGTCGATTCCGAACATCGCAACGAAGTTGAAGGCGGGCCTGATTCACTTGATCCTGAGCAAATCGTAGATGTACCCAACACAGACGAGCAACCGGGAGACGTCGAAAAAAAACAGCCTGATTTCTTTGAACCCAAAACTCAAGTCGTGCAATCTCCTGATGCTCCGACGGGTAACAATAACCCGAACGACGTCCCCATGCCCCGTTCGCCAAAAGTGGTTGACGACGGTACGGTCAAACCGGCGGCGCGGCAAGCGAAGCTCCAATGGAGCTGGACTCGGATAGAAGGACTGATTGCCACACAGACGGACAAGTCAGATCGTTGGTCAGGGGCTTCCGCGGGGGACGGTTCGAGCAACCAACCTGACGAGCGCATCAACGCTGATCGATTTCTCGCAATGGAATGTAAAGTACTGCCGCTTAGCTGGGGGCAGGCGAAGGTAACAGGTATGGGAAGCTGGACCATTGCAGAAAATACTGATTTCTCTGTTCAGCCCATTCCCGCACAACGGACTAAAAACAAGTTGGAGCCTGAGTCTTATTCTAGCTATCGATCCGAAGACGTCATTGGGGCGAAAATCAACCTGCGGCGCGGCGGGTTAGCCATCTCGGGCGCAAACGTTGATTCAGCCTTCTTGATCGAAACAACAACTGGTAATTGGCGGATCCGAATAACCGATCCGAAAACCGTCCTTATCGTAGAACAACTTCCAACCTCGCGTCTGGTCGTTCAAAATGGCTCCATTAGCGTCAATGGAAAAGAACTAAAGGCCCGACAGCAACTAGTTCAGTCCGGTGAAGGCCAACTGGAACAAACGTCCAATCGCAAATCGATCAAGTGGGTTAGGAAACCAGTCAACAAATTTCCGAGTAAGCGGTTATCCGCTCAGTGGCAGGCAAGTCGTGATCTGTTCACGGACTTGAGTCCCGATGCAATCGATTCAGAAGATCAGCCGTTGGTGCGCTTTGCGTTGGCCACGATTGATCCGCCGGGGCAAGCCAAATCGTATTTGGCAAATGTTTTGCCGGAAGTCCGCGCCGAAGGGATTCAGTGGTTGCTTGCCTACGGAAGCGATCC
>CAZKTR010000710.1:0-1924 GCA_964555525.1 uncultured Pirellulaceae bacterium | reverse complement strand
ACATCATGGGGCGCCGGGCGAATCCGCAACGACTCGACCTCAACCGCGACTTCGTAAAACTCGAAGCGCCTGAAACCCGAGCACTCGTTGGCTTGATCAACAAAGCCAATCCGCATCTGTTTATCGACTGCCACACCACCAACGGATCGAAGCACCGCTATCCGTTGACTTACGACATCCCGCACAACCCCGGGACGGCCGAACCGATTCGAAATTGGCTGCGAAAAAAGATGATGCCCGAAGTCACAAAACGGCTCGAGGAAAACGGAACGTCGACTTTCTATTACGGAAACTTCAATTCCGAACACACCCAATGGGATTCGTTCGGATACGAGCCGCGCTACAGCACGGAGTACGTTGGCATGCGAGGTCGACTTGCGATCCTCTCCGAAGCCTACTCCTACGTCACTTATAAAGAACGCATTGAAGCCACCCACGCATTCGTTTCCACGATTCTGGACTACATGACCGAGAACGCAGAATTCGTTGCGAAGATGCTCGATGAAGTTGATGCTCAACTGGTCAAGACGGCGACGGTTGAGCCCTACCGGATTAAAGTCTCACTTTCCGCCGCACCACAAGCCTTCAAAGAAAAATTTTCTCTCAAAGGATACAAAGACGACAAACCGCATGATTACGAATGTGAATTCATTGGCGATTACAAATCGCAGTCCTCTACAACATTGCCATGGGCTTGGGTTATTCCGGCCGACCAACCCCGTGCCATCGACCGTCTTCTGCGCCATGGGGTCGTCGTTGCGACGCTGACCGAAAATAAGGAATTGAAGGCCGAACAGGATACTGTCATTAACTTGAAACGGGCTATCACCGAATTTCAAAAGCACAGGGCCGTTCGAATCGAAACTAAACGCGACGTTGTGTCAACAGAATTGCCGGCCGGCAGCTACGTCGTTCAATCCGCCCAACCGTTGGGCCGGCTGGCAGCGTACCTGCTGGAAGCCGAATCGGATGACGGGTTGGTGATGTGGAACTTCTTCGATCAGTCGATCGCCGAAGGAAAAGCCTATCCCGTTCTGCGACTCCCTAAGCCAGCCCAGCTCACCACCAAACCGATCACTGAAATCCAACATAAGCTGCCGATCACACTCGACATGCTTGATGGCCCGTCGAGCCTGTTTGCTCGTACGCCAAATTCACCTCGTTGGTTTGGCGAAACCAATCTTGTATCGGATCAACGTTGGGGGCGCGCTGTGGTCGTCGACTGCGAAACGAACGCGGTCGTGAAACCTGCTGCTCCGTTTGTAAAATCGAAGTTTGAAAAATCGCTTGGTGAATTGAAACTTGATAATGACGCAACTGAAAAACTTCTGTCAAGCGATCCGACCAACGCCACCAACGGTAAGGTCTCGATCGTTTCCGGGGCAGGGCACACCGTCGTTTACTTCATCGGCGAAGACAAGTCGATTGTCATTGGCACACCCGATAATGAAGCCGAACTGGCCATATTCAATTCGGATGAAAGCCAGCTCGCGTTTGTGAACAACGACGGCCTGAATTTCCTCGATCTTGCATCGCGAAACACGACCACCGTCAAGAAAACAGACGCAGACAATCTCGTCGGAAAGCTGGACTGGGTTTACCAGGAAGAACTTTACGGGCGTGGAAATTTCAAAGGTTTTTGGTGGCACCCGGATCAAAACCGCGTCGCTTTCCTGAGTCTCGATGAAGGTCCGGTGCTTCCGTTTACGGTCATGGACCATCTTCCGGTTCGCGGCAAATCGGAATTCACCAATTACCCGAAAGCCGGCGATCCGCTGCCGAAAGTGAAGCTCGGAATTGTCGCAACCGACAAACCAGACGCTGTCACGTGGATCGATCTGGATGGCTACGATGACGAACTTTTGATTTCACGCGTCTCGTGGTCGCAAACCGGCGATCGACTCGTTGCTCAGGTTCAAAACCG
>CAZKTR010000709.1:0-1930 GCA_964555525.1 uncultured Pirellulaceae bacterium | reverse complement strand
ATAAAGTAAAGAACTCAGTTCCTAAACACTTTGCTTATTTAAACCTAAGCAACACAAAAGGCCCTTAACGGGGAATGCCTTGGCATTGTGGCAATATTTAGCGGTTAAAAAGAGTTTGAGTCGCCCAAAAACGCCCTAGCCCTTGAGCAAATTCGGGCAGAATAGCTGCCTACTCACTCAACCATCGAGTTTATGAGAATTGCTCTAAGGCGATCTCTTCGGTTTTGTCGATCGCAAATACTTTATCCAAACGCATCAACTTAAACACTTCGTCGACGTTTTCACCGATATCACAAATCCGCAACTTGATATCGAGCGATTCACATTTTTTCTGAAAGGCAACCAACTTGCCGATCATCGCAGACGACATAAACCCTACATTTTGAAAACTCAAAACGACGCTTTTATGCTCCGTATCATGAACCAACTCAGTCAATTCTTGACCAAGTGCCACAATCCGACGCTCGTCAATAATACGAGCGTCCTGAAGGTAGATCACCAGAATTTCAGCTTCTATACGAGTATCGATTGTAGACACGACAATTGCCTAATATTGAGAAATGGCGTTGAGAGAACCGAGCAACAACGCTCCAGTTCTGTTAGAAACAATTGTTACACAACCCGTGTTCGAGATCAAATCAAATTTCCAACAGAAACCAAAATCTTATCTTTGAACTAGGCATTTGATGAAGGTACTTTTGTTTGAATGGCTCACCGGTGGAGGGCTCTGGCTGGACAACGCCTCACCGGATTTAGTCGGCAATATGCTGCAACAAGGCTCTGCCATGGTTTCGGCGGTCGGATTAGACTTAGCCAAATTCGCCGAAGTCAACCTGCTCGTTGACAGTCGGCTAAATGAGGGGCTCGCTACAGACGCGACCAAAGCCACCCTTGCTAGACTTACCCGCATCGCCAACGTTCACTCGATCGACGACCAGCAAAATCTAAAAATCAAACTTAAATCGCTCGCTAGTGACGCTGACGCGATTTTACTGATCGCTCCCGAAACAGATAATTGTTTGGCAAATACCATTGGCTGGCTTGGCGACGACCAGCACAAGCTCATCTCACCGTCATTAGATTTTGTTGTCGCTACCTCTAACAAGAACCACTTGGCCGACCGGCTTACCGACCATGATTTCGACAACATTCCGCTAGGCATGCAACTGAGTAGCTTCTTGAAACTCTCTCGAACCCAACAAACCGACTGGCTGCCAATCGTTGTCAAACCAGCCGATGGAGCCGGTAGCGAGGGGATCAAGTTCCTCGCTTCGCTTCAAGCCTACCAAAATTGGCTGGCCGAACTCCCAGCAAGTCAGCAATCCAACTTTCGCGTCGAAAAATTTATCGCTGGAGTTCCGGCAAGCATCGCAGCAGTCTGCCAACCGGGTGCGGAGACGGTCTTCTTTCCCGCAATGAAACAGATCCTGCACCCGCAACCGGTCGGCGAGTTCCTGCGTTCAGAAGACAGCCTGTCTTCGGCCCAGCAACTCCGAGTGCAACAATTAGCTGCCCGGGCCCTGAATTGCCTACCCGAGACAACTGGATTCCTCGGGTTCGACATCGTGCTCAGCGACTCAAACCGAGATATGCTGATCGAAATTAACCCACGGATCACGATGTCTTATTTGATACTCAGTAAAAAGCTCAACGACGGTCGAATCGCCAACCTAATGCTAAACTAGTTTTTAGCTAACAAGTGAGCGCCCCGGTTTGCAAAGTATGCCGCGTTGTACGACAATCTGACAAGCATGCGGGCAGAAGAACAAACCGCCATTACCATCCACTCACCTCAAACGTTACTTGTCAAAAAAAGAGAGTCCACTAATGGGTCTGCCAAAGAATGTTTTAGGATCTGAACTAGAAGTCTGTTGTTCGAACCCGATGACGGGATTCTTTCGAGACGGTTACTGCCGCACTGGTATGGAAG
>CAZKTR010000708.1:0-1932 GCA_964555525.1 uncultured Pirellulaceae bacterium | reverse complement strand
CTGCGATGCAGAGCCAGATCAAGTTGATGATCCGGACGATGTATTCGAATCCGCCGCTGCACGGTGCGTCGATCGTTGACACGATTTTAAACGACACTGATTTACGAGCCAACTGGATCGCTGAACTGTCAGAAGTCCGCGAGCGGATCGTTCAGTTGCGTAATGACTTTGTCAGCCAGCTGACCCAGCGTTTACCAAACCACGATTTCAATTACATCAACTTGCAACGAGGGATGTTTAGTTTCTCGGGCTTAGCGAAAAACCAAGTTGACACGCTGCAAACCGAGCATTCGATTTACGCGTTGGGCAGCGGCCGAATCAATATTGCTGGGATTAACTCGAGTAATATGAAACAGCTATGCGATGCGATCGCTTCGACTTATTAGTTGAGAGGTTCTACCGTAGCTGGATTCGCCAGAATTCAGGATGCTTATTACTGTTTAAACATTAGTGATTATAGGATGTTGTCATCGAAGACTTGAATTCTAAAATCGAAACGGTGCCGTCGGCGACTGCTATGCAACCGAAGGAGGTTGGGGCCCCTGAAATCTCTTGGCGATGACCGTTGTGGGCGTTGATGGAGCAACAAGTCATCTTGCGCACTTGCGTTGCGATCCCGTTGGGGATTGTTACGCTGGTGATCTGCAGTTGGGCTTGTAGACGAGGCGAAACGAGTGATGCTTTTTTGTGGTATCTACTCACGGGGTTGCCACTATTGTCATCATTCGTATTGATGACGAGTTTCCGTTTCGGCGGGTGGCGGTTTGGGAAAGCCGCAAAGTAAATTCGAAGGGATCACGCGATCTCTTGATCACGTAAAAGATTTGCAGCAGCATGTTGGCGCACGGCATGTAAACTTGAGTCTCTCAAAGAACTTTAAACTGGGTGTTCCCATCGAAAACTCAAAACAATCAGTGCCTGACAGTGAAATGAAATCTAGATCCGAACCACTGGGTATCGTTACGAGCAAATCGACCAAGCCAGCTGTGCAACCGAAGTTGTTCGGTGCGCCTGAAAAACTCATGGCGTTGACCTTTGCGACCGAGCTTTTGCCGTTGCCATTTGTTGATCTGGGCCCACCGACCTTTCTGAGTGCAGTTTTCATTGGAAGTTGCTTGAGTTTGCCATCGATGTTGGCGGCGTGGAGTTGTATTAGATCAGGTGCGTGGCGTTATTGCCTTACCGTATTTGTGGCTTTACTAAATGGCTTTATTGTGTCTTGGATAGAGGCCCCAAGTTTTGATCTATTTCTCGTATTGTTGCCGCTTGCAACGACACTGCCGACTTTGTTGACATTGTTCTTGATCAAGCGGGCTTTTGGACGATTTGCTCCATCGGCATCCGACGCTGAGTTTTTCGTTGAAGGTTTGCAATTTAGCTTGTCGCACTTATTTATTGTGACCACGTCGTTGGCGGTGTTGCTGGCGGTCGGCAAAGTCATCTGGCCGCTTCTAAAATTCGACTCTCCTCCAGGTTTAATTTTAATTGTCAGCAGCTTGGTCGCCCTGATTTCGTTTAATACATTGTTACATGTTTGGGCGTTGATGGGGCAACAAGCCATCTTGCGTGCTTGTATTGCGATCCCGTTAGGGATTGTTACGCTGGTGGCCTGCAGCTGGGTTTGTAGACAAAACGGCGCGAACGATGCTTCTATCTGGTACCTATTGGCGGGCTTGCCGCTATTGTCATCATTCGTACTGATGACGGTTTTTCGGTATGGCGGCTGGCGGTTTTGGAAAGCGGCAAAGCAAATAGTTTAACGACGAGCCGGAAGGCGACCGTGTTTTACAAGGCCCCGTGAGAAACGCCGTCGTCTGCCAGCTCGTCGTTAAACTCAAAGAGACCTTGCGATTACGAAAGAGGTGCGTAGTGGCGCGATGACACTAAACGTGTAAACTTGAGTCTCACAAGAACTTAAAAACAGGTGTTGTC
>CAZKTR010000707.1:0-1946 GCA_964555525.1 uncultured Pirellulaceae bacterium | reverse complement strand
CTCGGGTGATGATATTAGTTGTACTTTTGATTATGTAGCCCCCGGCACAGCGGGCGGCAGTAATACTGGCCCGATTGATGTGATCTTTACAGGAACAACCAGTGCAGTAAACGATAGTAGTCCAGCGAACAACGTGGACACGGCCAATGTCGATATTATTGATGCAGTTGATGACATTACTACTGTGCTGAATGCAACAACAGGCAATACCTTCACCATGTCTCTCAATGATCAGGTCCCTGCTGGTAGTAGCTTTAGTATCGCACCGGGCAGTAGCTGTGCGAACCTATCGGTGAGTGAATTTTCTGCTACGGCCACCTTTGATGCGGTGCCGAGCCTGACTTGTACGGTGGAATACCAAGTCTGTGCGTCTGCGCCAAATGATTCGGTTTGTGACACTGCGACATTGACGGTCACTATTGAAACGCCAGTTTTAACTATCGTTAAATCGCTGGTATCCATAGACGATACTAATGGGGACGGAGCAGGGTTAGACGACCAGATAAATTATCAAGTAGTGGTAACCAATACGGGGAACCTAACACTAAATAATGTGGTAGTAACGGATCCGCTGATAACGCCATCTAGCGTGACTTGCGCAACGGTTGATGTGGGTAATACCTGTGTTTTAAACGGGTCTTATATTGTGACGGCTCCTGATGTTACGGCTGGGTTTGTCGCGAACACGGCGAGCGTGACATCCGACGAAATACCTGGGCCAACAGATTCTCAAGAAATCGTGGTTAATATTGTACAGCCGCCGGTTAATCCACTGCCAGCAAGTCTTTCGGGCTTGGTATTTCTGGATGAGGACTCCGATGATGCCTTTGACCCATCTGAATCGGCTTTGGTGGGTTGGATAATAGAACTTAGTCTCAATGATGCACTGGTAGGGACCGCAGTCGCAGCAGCCGATGGCAGCTATGAATTCACCAATTTGGTGCCTTCTGCGGGCTACGATATCAGATTGCGTCATCCAGACACCGATGTCACATTCGGCATGATTGAAGACGTAGAATTGGTTGCTGGCCAAAACCTAGTGGCCCAGAATCTGCCCGTCGACCCTTCAGGTGTCGTGTACGACTCGACCAATAGAACACCGGTTCCTAATACGCTAGCCACTATTGTGGATGGTGCAGGCAATCCCTTGCCGACTGCCTGTGTGTTGCCTGGCCAACAAAATCAGACCACCGCTGCCGATGGATTTTATCGCTTTGATTTAGTCTTGGATGCGGATCCTGCTTGTCCATCAGGCGGATCATTTGCACTACAATTTGTCGCACCTCCTAGCTTCGAGGATGCGCCTTCTAGCGTGATCCCAGCAGAAATCGGTTCGTTGGATCCAACCGGTCTGGGTGACCCATTTGAAGTGCAACCGCAAAGTACGGCGCCAACGCTTGGGCAGGCGACCACGTACTTCCTTGAGTTTGTGATCGAAAATGGTGATCCGAATGTGATTAACAACCATATTCCCTTGGATCCCGCTGGTGCCCTTGGCCTAACGTTGGTTAAGACAGTGGATCGAGATACCGTAAGAATCGGTGATCTTGTTGGCTATCAAGTTGCCGTTACAAACACGGGCGGAAGCAATTTAGTTGGCCTATCGCTGATTGATACACCACCGGGTGGATTTACCCTAGTAGAGGGTTCGGTCAGTATATCGCCAGATTTAGGTGCGCTGACGGTCACCGGTGCACGTCCCATGACGGTGGGTAGCTTTAATCTCGATGCCGGAGATACCGCTGTTGTCAGCTATGTTCTCCGTGTCGGTGCAGGTGTGGTGCGCGGTGAGTACACCAACATAGTGAGTGCGCAAGTAGGCGGTACGCCTATTGGCAATATCTCAGAGGCGAGTGTTGAAGTGATCGCAGACCCCGATTTCGAGCAGACGACCATTATCGGTAAAGTCTTCGATGATCAGAATGCCAACGGATTGCAGGATGAAG
>CAZKTR010000706.1:0-1955 GCA_964555525.1 uncultured Pirellulaceae bacterium | reverse complement strand
AACACCAGCAGCATGAACCCAATCTCGTGGCACTCCCCACCGAGTCGTTTACAGGACAGTCCGTGGCCGAATTCGTGGAAGACTTTGGTCACGCACAGTACCAATGCGAACATGTACCATTCACTGGGATTAAAAAACGCTTCGAAGCCTGGCAGTTTGGACTGAAAGGCCGCCCAGTTGGCAAACACCGATACTAATGCGATTGCTGCTAAAACCGCGACCACCATCGCACAGGCTTTGGTGAAAATCCACCAAGTAAACGGGAGCAGGAACTCCAGAATTCGCTCGGGATCAAATCCTTTGTAGCGGATCGCCAATACGTTTGCTAACTGCCCCAGTAGTTCGTTGCGGTTGTTCTTTTGGCCGCGTTTGAGTAACTCAATGCCCTGCCCCGGCAAGTCCGAAGTCACCAGTCCGTCTTGGTGAAATCGTGTCAGCAGTTGCTGCATTTCTTGTTGCGTGATTCGCTTGGGGGCGAAGTCGCGATGGTAATTGTCCTGAAGTTCCTCGGCCGACTTCGTGCCGTCGAGCTGTTGTAGTAAGTAAAAGACGTGCGGCGGAAACTGGAAATACTTTTGTCCGAGTGGTTCTTTGACTACCCAGTACTCAACACCTTGGTAGGTCATCGGGTCGAAGGTCAAGTCCGGCCGCATCTTCATCTTGATCGGCGGAGACGAAGGCATCGTCTTGTGCGACCGAGGGTCGTTGGTTGGGCCGGGTGGAGGAACGATCGACATGGACGACGAGACTAGTGCAAAGAAAGGAAATCAAAATTGGTGACTAGAGTAATTAATCTGCGCCTGTCTAAAAGAAGACCTTCGTGCGCAGGAAGTCGATGATTTGGTAGAAACAAACAAAACCAGACGATTTTTTGCCGCAGAAAATTCTGGCCGTTACGCCTACGCCGCTACGCAATTCATCGCGGCAGTTTTCGAGTTCATCAGCTTCGATCTCAACCGTCGCGCGGAATTCGTTGACTCCTAACTCCGACGGAACTGCTCGGCGAGAAACACTGACCAAGCTACCTTGAAGCGTTAGGTTCGGGTTGGAGCCGATTTTGAATTCAACCGATAGTTTTTGATCGTCGGCGTTCTCTAACGCTTGGTCGATGTAGCCGACTCGACCTTCGGGGATCTTTAGCTCCAGTTGCCATGGACCTGACAGGTCCGCGACTTCCAATAACGCCATGTCACGTGTGGCTGGCATGCGAGGAAGTCTGGTTTCAGGGCGAGGGGTCACGATCACGCCATCGATTGGGCTGACCACTGTTTGGTGGCTTTGCTTTTTTTCTAGGATCGCCAATTGCTTGATCAGCGATTGTTGTTTTTGGCTGGCGGTCACGATCGAGATCCGGATGTCGTCCCGTTCGGTAGGTTCGAGCCCAGGCAAATTCGATTTCGAATTCAAGCCCGCGATTTGATGACCGATCGATTCATATTCCAAACGCGCGGTGCTAATTTGTGTTTCTAAGTCGGGGTCTTCGATCTGGATTAACGGTTGGCCGCTGGTGACAGCTTCTTGTTCAGAGACCATTACTTCCGCAATCATGCCTTCGGACTGGCTGAAAATCGTGCGTCGCAGCGTTGGGTGCATCACGCCGTCGACTTTCATTTTCAATTCCCAAGGCATGAAAATCAGCACGAGGGTGAGGATGGACAACGCGATCAAGCCGGTGATCGTCTTGGCAATGTGGTCACGGAACAGAACTTTCTGCAGCCAACCAAGTCGTTTCCAAACCGGTTGCATGAAAATCTCGCTGTGCTTGCGAGCGTTTTCCAGGGCGATTTCGGATTGTTGGATGATCAGGTTGCTGTTCGCTTCGATCTGAGCTTCGGTTACATCGGCGTCGAAATACTCCAACACCAGCACGCCTAATTTGCGCGGCTTGGTACGTCGCTTACTCTTCATCTCCAAATCATCCAGCTCGGGTGGTCGAGCCATCAAGGGGATCACCG
>CAZKTR010000705.1:0-1956 GCA_964555525.1 uncultured Pirellulaceae bacterium | reverse complement strand
AAACTCAAGGAGATGATGAACCAACCAGGATCCACGCGTGTGAGTTAGACGGTGAACCCATGAACGCGTTAATCTTGGAATTTTCGCTTACTGCGTGATGCCCAATCACTGGCATTTTGTTGTTTGCCCGAAAACTGACACTCAGGTCACCGATTTCTTTCGTTGGCTGACTCATACACACACGATGCGCTGGCACGCTCACTATCACACCGAAGGGACTGGACATCTTTACCAAGGCAGGTTCAAGACGTTTCCGATCCAAGAGGACGAGCACTTGGTATCGGTGCTTCGCTATGTTGAGCGAAATGCGTTGCAGGCTAACCTAGTCAAGCGTGCCGAGGACTGGAAGTACGGCAGTGGGATTTTCGGCGCTCTTGCGGGAGTGATGGGAGGCATTGCGATTGGCGCCATGATCGTTTTGGCAGTCGTCGCAGCAATTATTAACTCGTTCTTCGAAGCGCTTGATGGCTGTGGAGCAATGTTAGTATTCATGTCGCTAGCGGCATCCGCGACATTCTACTCGATCCTCAGCTGGTTCTTTTAGTCGCAAGGTCTACAGGAGTCTGAGTGAAGGTGGCGACGGTGCTTCCAGCCGGTCTTACGCGCCGTCCAATGGGGAACGGTACGCATTGAAATGAGCCTGGCAGAACGGTGACTCGTAGTAACTTTATACAACCACCGCGGATGACAGGCCAGAGGCAACTGTCGCCACCTTCCTGTGTTAGTGAACAAACGCTTTTACCGGTGAGTAAAGCTAAATCAGACAATCTCCTCCACCGTCAGCAGCACTCCGCTTTAAAATCGAGTAACCTTAAGATCTTAAACCGTTCGACGTCAGTTCAAAGAAACCCACTCGTATGAATCATATGTTCAAGTCACTCGTAACCTGTATCCTGCTGACGATCCCGACGATGGCTTTGGCCGACGATCCAAAGTTTGAACACTGGCCAGTCGATCTAAAAATCAATGGCACGATCATTGTTGCAGGCCCGCTAAACGATTTTGATTTGATCAAAGATACACTTTCCGCATCCAAGCGAAAACAGAAGACAACCATCCTGTCCGATTCAACCGACCAAGAAACGCAGGCCTCACTGAAATCTGTCTTTGACGACAACAAGGACGTGGAAATCGTCAAAACCGACGGCACCCCCAAACAATTCGAATCGATCCTCCAAGGGTCCCAATGCGTGCTGTGGCATGGCACCACCCCGCTCACAGATTCGCTAACCAAAGCGGCGACCGATTCTCAAAGTGCGTTTGCCAAATTCATTGACGATGGAAAAAGTCTCATCGTTGTCGGTTCACCGGCTGAAATCGTATCCGAGTTCTATTTACCATCCACCGAAGACCAATCTCAGGAAGCCATTGGTTTGAATCTGACTCCTGACTGTGTGATCGAAACGGAATTTTCAGGTTCCGCTGACAACCAAAACCATTTACTTAGCGTCCTAAAAAATCATCCTCGCTGCGTTGGCATCGGGCTCGCCCCAAATTCTTTGCTCGTCCTTTCTGGTCGGAAAATGCGAGTTGCTGGCAAAGGAACTGCCAAGTTCTTCCTCGCCGCAAACGACCGCGATCCATTACGATCGCAAACCATTCGGTCTAGCCGCGGTCAGCGACCTCGCAATCTCGACAGGACGCTAATCGATCTAACGCAATGGCGGCGAGCTGCCATTGACCGAACGCTTGATCCGTTTCCAGCGGCCAAGCCCGATAAGCCGTTCGTAGCAAATGGTACGTTGATGATTGTGGGTGGCGGAGGAATGCCGCGCGGGCTGATGCAACAATTCATCGAAGCCGCCGGCGGCAAAGACGACGCTAAACTAGTTTTCATTCCGTGTGCTGAAAGTGACACCGTTGGCAAAAGCCAACGCATGGTTACCGCTTGGAAAAGAGCAGGAGTCAAACACGCGACGTACATTCATACCAAGGACCGCAACCAATCCAACTCCG
>CAZKTR010000704.1:0-1956 GCA_964555525.1 uncultured Pirellulaceae bacterium | reverse complement strand
GAACCGATGGTTGATGATCGATCACCGACTGCCAAAGCCATGTCGATTGTGTCTCAAATTACCACGATTGGTTTATTGGCGGTCATGCCAATAGTCATTGGGAGTTGGGTTGATAGTTGGCTTGGCTGCAAGCCGATTTTAATTTTGCTTGGCGTGGTTTTGGGTTTTACAGCTGCTGGTTTTCAGTTGATGCGATTAGTGCGGACGCTAGAGGCAAACAACAAAACAAAACAATAGTGACTTGGTTTGGCAGGTGAATTTGTGTCAGGCAGTTCGGATGAAAGCGATTCAACCAATCGTCCGGTGGCTGATCAAAAATCAGGCCAACCAACCACTGAAGTTACGATGACGTTGGGCAAGTGCTTGGCGATGTTAGTTGCTTTCGAGTTAGTGCTGGGTGTGGTGGTTTTTGGATTGGCCTCATTGGTCGGTGCGAAAATTCAACATGCCATGGTTGCTTGGTCGGTTTGTGCTGTTGGGACCATTGGGTCTCATTTGTTTTCTTGGTATCCAAAAGGCAATGAATTCCTGTTGGCTAGGTTGGCAGGCAGTTCGGCTTGTCGGACTTTGCCGGCATTGGGTTTCGCGATCTGGGGCTTGAAGTATTGTGAGCCTCGGATCTCGACATCCATTGGATTGATTTTAATGTTTGTTTACATGTCAGGGCTGCTGGCAGATTTGTATGTAAATCTGCTACGCAGTAAAGATGCTGAAGTGGAAGCTCAGGCTTGAATCACTTTTGGTGTACTGGTTGTGTTGATATGACGTTTCGTTTTGATTTTGAGTTGGTTCTAGGCAGTAAAAAATAAGAACATGGCAGCTCTAACATTTTGCCCTGATAATAATGACGATCAAGCTCACCCGAAAAAGCATGGTGAGCCTAAGGTGGAAGACGCGCACCAAGCGGAGGCTGCTCACGAAAGTGATGGTCACGCTCACGAAGGCGATGGTCACGCTCACGACGGTCATGCTCATCATGACATGAGCACTTTTGAGGGTCGCAAGGCAGTGTTTTTCGATCCTGGTCATTTGGTCGCCCACGTTCAAGACCAAGACTACTTCGATTATCCTTCGGGTAACGGAGCAAAGCACGGGAAGTTGTACATCCCACAGGTTTCTCCTTGGACCCGCGAGTCACCAATGATTGAGGCTCCGGCGGGACCGATGAGCAAGTTTATTGGTCCAACTTCGTTCCAGCCGACAAAGTTTGTTGTGCTGGAGCTGTTGGCCGCGATCTTGATTGCCGCCATCGTGATTCCTTACGCAAGGCGAGTCAAATCGGGTGATCGACCCAAGGGTAAGTTTTGGAACATGATTGACGTGGTTGTTTGCTACGTTAAAAACGAGATTGCCGAACCAGCGATTGGCAAAAGTGAAGCGAAACGTTTCTTGCCATTGTTGTGGACGTTGTTTTTCTTTGTGTTGATTTTGAATCTGTTTGGGATGATCCCAGGTGTGGGTTCAGCGACTGGTTCGATTACGATAACGGCGGCTTTGGCCTTTGTGGTGTTCCTAGTTGTAGTCGGCTCGGGTTCGAAGAAAATGGGCTTGGTAGGCTTTTGGAAAGCACAAGTTCCTCACATGGAATTGCCGTGGGCGTTGTCACTGGTTTTGATTCCGATGATTTGGGCGATCGAAGTGTTTGGCTTGTTTTTGAAGCATGTCGTGCTCGCGATTCGTCTTTTTGCAAACATGTTTGCTGGTCACTTAGTACTAGCGGTTTTTGTGGCGTTCATTGGTGCATTTGGTTATGTGTCAGCGATCGCAGTTGGCCCGGCAGTTCTGGCAGTTAGCATGCTGGAGTTGATGGTGGCTTTCATTCAAGCGTATGTATTTACGTTTTTGTCAGCTTTGTTCATTGGTGCGGCAATTCATCCTCACTAGTTTTTCGATAAACAGTTTTTTAGAAACCAAATTTAGGTTTGGAGACATTTGATGTTTAGGTTCGTTTTTTCC
>CAZKTR010000703.1:0-1958 GCA_964555525.1 uncultured Pirellulaceae bacterium | reverse complement strand
CGTCGTCTCTGGGTCAGCAATTTCGTAAGTCGCATCGGTCAAATCCAACCGGACTTTGCCACCGGTGGCGCGAATTTTTTGCGTATGACTGGCGAGCGTCAGATTCATTTTCAGCGACGTCGTTTCGGCCGTTCGTTTCAGTGCTGCACCGAGCGAAAGTTTGTCGTCGACATTGTTCAAAGTGCCCATCCAAATCATGACACCGGCTAAGCAAGCGGCCATTGCACCAACGGCAACGATCCAAAAACGATTGCCTCCAGACTGAGGTGTGACGGCCGGCGACACAGACGCTGGCAACGACGTTGCTTCTGCGACTAAGTCATTCGCATCGAGATGGCTTTGCAGAAATGCTTCGGTGGACCCTTCTTCGAGTCGTTCGAAGAACCCGGCCTCGGGTGCCGGTAGATTCTGCGCGGTCGTCTTGATCAGCTTTTCAACTTTCGAAACTGGATCGGCCCCGCCACGATCTCGCCCATCAGGCTGGCTGTCGTTCGGTTCGTTCGGATTGTTTTTGTTAGAATCTCTCATGGCATTTCCTGATTCGTTTGAAAATGTTCTTTGAATGCCTTCCTTGCCCGTGCCAGCTTCGACTGCACACTGACTGCCGTCATGCCTCTATCGGCTGCGATCTGCTCCACTGAATGTTCGTCCAGATATTTGGCAGTTAGCAAGTCGCTATAGTCGTCGGGTAATTTTTCCAGCACGCCTTGGACCATTTTTGCGGTTTCCTTTTGGCCAAGAACGTCTTCGGGCAGATCGCTGGTATCCCAGAGCCACTTTGCCAGTCGTCCTTGCGTCTGCAGCAGTTCGTTTGCTGAGCGTTCTAAAATGTCATGCCGCGCCGCGTCTCGAAACGACAACGCGATTTGGTTTTGGGCGATCCCACGTAACCAGTTCCAGATCGTTCCTCGCTGGGGGTCGAAATTTTTGGCCGACCGTGCAGCTGCGAACATCGTTTCCTGAACAACATCAGCAACATTGGCCGCCGATTTTCCTAACATCCGCCTTGCCACAAATCGCCAAACTTCTGGCGCGAATTTGCGACAAACGTGTTGCCACGCCGCGGCATCGCCCGCCTTAAGTTGATCCGCGATTTCTGTTTGCTGCAGATTCATAGGCTAGAGCTTAAGTGGCGCCGTCAAGGTTTGTTGGTTCTGAGGAATATGGTCTTGGATTGGTTCTAATCAAAATTAGTTCCCAAAGAAAGTTTGCGCGAGCTGCCGCAAATCAATCGCAGAATCTTGAAAAAAAGTGTTGAGCGGCATTTGGAGACGATATACGCGATTTTCAGTCACAAATTGAGGGCAGGAAAAGAGCCGTTTGAGCATTTCTGCCGCGACTCAATTGATCTGGCCCACAAGACCATCTCTTCAGGGCTTGTTTTACCGGACGCCAATCGGGTCTAAAGCGCTCGTTTGGTTACCTTGTCCTGAATGCATCTACCCCACTTCCCCTAGAACACCACTAAGCGATTCAGGGCGACTCAGAGAGTGCCCACTTTGCTTCGCAAAGCCAACAATTAGTTGACCCGAAACCAACATCTTCCTTAGGTCTAGTCAAAAGCATGAACGTTTTTGCGGGCGTGCTCTAGCCACCGAGCTTCCAGTTCATCAAATGAAATTTCATAGACAGCCTTCAGGTGTTCCCTCAGGTCAACTGATCCCGTCAGCCGGACCCTCTCAAGAAGTTTGGGCCACTTCGGCGAAACCTTCTCATCAGTTATCAGGAAGTGTACGAACGTTGCCGCTTGCCAATAACGATTCGGGCTGATGGATTTTCCGTTGGTGAGTTCGGAAAGATCGGAGCGGAAATTCGCTTTATCCAGTCCAGTCTGAATGATGTCTGAAACTCCTTTTTGTGGCGTGGTTTTCAGTTGATAGAAATTCGCCAAACCTTCTTGCAGCCAGTCACTTTTGGAAGAGTCCAGACGCAAGTAGAAACTGTTCATGCTGTGAACA
>CAZKTR010000702.1:0-1963 GCA_964555525.1 uncultured Pirellulaceae bacterium | reverse complement strand
GAACGAGCCGAAGCTGAAGCCGCTGCTCAAGCTGAGCGAGCCGAAGCTGAAGCCGCTGCTAAAGCCGAACAAGAAGAGGCCGAACGAGCCGAAGCTGTCAAGCAAGAGCAAGAAGATGAAGTAGTTGTTGCCGAAGCCGTAGAGCTTGCAGACGAAGTACACGAGGCAGCGACTGCACCAAGCTCAGCATCATCCATCGTTATTGAACCAGCCAAAGCTGGTGAGAAGTTAACGATCCTGACTGTGGATGACAGCCCAACGATCCGTAAATTACTGGCGATGACACTCGAGCGAGAAGGCTTCGATGTAGTGCAGGCGCAAGATGGCGTTGAAGCCCTGGTGAAAATGTCCGAATGCAACCCGGCCATGATTTTATCCGACATCAACATGCCTCGACTTGACGGCTACAAACTATGCAAGTTCGTCAAGAAACACGCCAAAACCAAACACATTCCCGTCATCATGCTTTCGGGCAAGGACGGTGTTTTTGACAAACTTCGTGGCCGCATGAGTGGCTGCGACGGCTATTTAACTAAACCTTTCGAGTCTAAGGACTTGCTGGAAAAGATCCGTAGCTTCATTGGAACCACTGTCTAACTCACTCTACCTAATCACCATTTCCAAATAAAAACTTTCTTCCCCTCTTCTCAAGACAAACATCTTGAAAGTAACAGAAATGAACCACGCACCCCAAAAATCTAACTCTAAAACTAACGCGCAAGCTCAAGCAGTAACGCCAGGTCAGCCTGACACCGAAATGGAACTGGCATGCATTGACTTGGTTTGCCAACTTGAGCATCGACTCGCAGTTGCCAAAGAGGGCTATCGTGACGATCAAGTCGGCGGGTCTGATGTGACTTCTGAGCGTATGCTCAAGTTGCTGATGGACTTCTCCGAAGCGCATTTAGAAGACGAAGACATGGACGATATCCGTGCGTCAATGAAAACGGCTTTGGAAAAGGTTGCGGACCATCGCAAGGTCGTCAGCAGTGAATCTTGGACACGATCGTTTATCCGTGTGTTCTTCGATTCGGTCGACGAAAATTCGGTTGTCACTCACACGGAACTTGGCAAGGCAATGGCTGAGGCTTGCGCGACCGTTTTTGTAGCAACAATCAAAAACCTAGGATCCGAGTCTAACGTTGCTAAACAGGTCGAGCAAAGCATGGAGTTGTTCGTCGAAGAGTTTACCAAGAACTGGTAATGATGTTGCGCATTTCAAGAAAGAGAGCTTAGCATCATGGCCCAACAAACCATCTTGGTAGCAGAAGATAGCCCTACGACACGCCGGAAAATCGCCGGGATTCTTGAAGATCAAGGGTACCACGTGTTAACAGCTGAAGACGGTCAGCAGGCAATCGAGTTAACACGCGAGCATCACCCTGAGCTTGTCGTGTTGGATATCGTCCTTCCCAAAAAAAACGGATATCAAGTCTGTCGTTCAATCAAATCAGATCCAGACTTGGCGATTAAAGTCATGATCGTAACCTCCAAAGCGATGGAGAAAGATCGTATCTGGAGTCAACGACAAGGCGCTGATGGATACCTAGCCAAGCCAGTCGATCCTGACAAGCTAATCGATTTGGTCGAGACATTGATCTCCGTCCCGACCCAATAGTCACACACATTGCAACGTTTTTTACACACATAATTACCATGTCAAATTCAAACTCCAATCCTTCCAAGCCAGAATCAGATGACTTGCAAGATGCATTGCTAGCCGCTTTTGGTGATGAAGCCAACGACTGGCTTGTAGGCGACGACGGCCAAGATGATGAGCAATTGGCTGCCATTCTTGCAGAACAAACTGGTAACGAATTAGGCGAAGGCAGTTTCCCTGGCGAACGAGCACTCGATGCAATCCTCACCGGATTGACGGCTGAGCTCGAAACAAACGCGACCAGCGAATCGGCCTCAACAGAACAATCGGATACGGAACAAGAAGACGTTGGACCACGTCATG
>CAZKTR010000701.1:0-1967 GCA_964555525.1 uncultured Pirellulaceae bacterium | reverse complement strand
TCCACTACGACCTTAGCAACGACTTCTATCGTCTATTTTTAGACGACGAAATGGTCTACACCTGCGGTTACTTCCGAGACTGGAACGAAACGCTCGAGCAAGCCCAACTGAACAAACTAGAAATGATCTGCCGCAAGCTGCAACTCAAACCCGGCGATCGCATGCTGGACATTGGCTGCGGCTGGGGAGCTTTGATTTGCTACGCGGCGACTCACTACGGCGTCCAAGCCCACGGCGTGACATTGTCCGAAGCCCAAGTCGAATTGACTCAACAGCGCATTCGCGAACGCGGTCTGGAAGGCCAAGTTACTGTCGCGTTATGCGACTACAACGACGTCGATCAAAAGTTTGACAAAATCTCCTCAATCGGCATGGCCGAACACGTCGGCATCGACAACTTCCGTGGCTACGTCAAAAAGGTCCGATCACTGCTCGAACCCGACGGTTTGTTCCTAAACCACGCGATCACACGCCCCGCAAAAAACAGCAAAAAAGAGTTCCGTAAACAATCTGCCGAACGACGATTGCTCAGCAAATACATTTTCCCTGGTGGCGAACTAGACCACCAAGGCCATGTGCAAGACGAACTAGAAGCCGGTGGTTTTGAAGTTCATGACGTCGAAGGCTGGCGCGACCACTACGGCGTGACATGCGAACACTGGGCCCAACGCCTTGAAGCCAATCGCGAGAAAGCAATCGAGATCGTTGGCGAGGAAAAATATCGCATGTGGTTACTGTACTTAGCCGGAGTCACCATGGCACTGGCAGACGGTACCGCTCGTATTTTCCAAACCGTGGTTTCCAATCGAGTCGAACGTGGTCACTCGGGCATGCCGCCAACACGCGAGCACCTCTACGAAGGACTACTAACCGAAGACCGTCGGATTACCGAACACGCTGCGTAGGACCGAAAACAATAAATTAAAACGATTCGTTTGTCTTTCAGCACTTGGTCGTCCACCATTTAGCTTGAGGTAATAACAATGATCAATCGGTTACTGCTTGTAGTACTGCCCACCAGCCTACTGATTTTGCCGCATGTATTCCACTTAGCCTGCGCCGATTCAGGATTCTACTTTGCCAAGGAAAGCGGCGCCGTGGAAATCATCACTGCCATTTTATTGGCAGTCGCGATCGCCGCCGTTTTGTACCTACTGGTGAAGCTACTGACAGTAAACAAACAACACGGCACAATCCACTATCTAAAGCTCTCGATCCTATGGACCGTTATCTTTGGCCTTGGCTGCGTTTATTTCTTAGGCGAAGAAATCAGCTGGGGGCAACATTTGGGCGGATGGGAAACACCCGACGCTTGGAAAGAAATCAACGACCAAAACGAAACCAATCTCCACAACACCTCTGGTTGGCTTGACCAAATTCCTCGCACGGTTTTGACGATCGGTATTATCTGTGGTGGTGTCATCTTTCCCTTACTTCAACCCGGCAAAAGCCAAGGCCGCCGGGGCGAAGACTTTCTAAACCACTTCATGCCCGGCAAGAACTGCATCTGGGCAGGTGTTTGTGTTGTCATAATGGAAGTCACGCTGATCGTGGCGAAAATAACCGACACAACACTACTCCCAAATCTCGGCGGCGAAGTCAAAGAAAGTTTGATCGCAATGTTCTTACTAGTGTATATCGCAGATTTTGCTGATCGTGTACTAAACCCCTCAAACTTGAATGACCAAACCCCAGCGACAATCTCGCCACCAAGAGTCCCGTCATCGGCCTAAACTGGCAAATCAATCGAAACATCATCAAACAAATTCCGTGGTAAATACTCGACTCGAAGCAGCCAGTGGTCAATAATTAGCGGACCATATAACTACCCATGCTTTTAACGAGATCTTTGATCGATGAAATCAATATTTGCTTTAATGCTGTGCTCTGCACTTCTTTGCACCTCGACGGTATTTGGCCAAGAAAAAGAAACTGGCTTCGTGCCACTTTTCAACGGAAAAGACCTA
>CAZKTR010000700.1:0-1975 GCA_964555525.1 uncultured Pirellulaceae bacterium | reverse complement strand
GGTTTTGGCATCGGGAACACAAACCGACTCACTTCCTCGCCCGTTACCTTGTGATGCCGAAGCGTTAACGTGGGAGCCTCATCGGCCGCCCCGTAAACCACCTCGCCCGTCAAAAAACCACCGGCCACTCGCAAGAACCGATGCTCGGGGCGCTCGTCGCCTTTCCTCCAGCCCTTTTGATGAGCGTCACTGCCGGCGCCGCAACAAAACTCCCACAGATTCGTTCCCGGCTGAACCGAAGTGTACTGCCAATGCCGATCGCCACATAACACGATCAAGCCATCGATGCCGCTAAAGAGTGTCCTCAGTTCCTGGCCCTCGTAAGCGAAAGGCTTATTGGCGTGGTTATCCTTTTTGGCAGGACGATCCGGCCCCACGATCGGAGTCGGGCTGAACACTAATTTGAATTTTGCATCAGACGCTTTCAAAGTCTCGGTCAACCAACGCTTTTGTTTCTCACCAAAAATCGTCTTGTCGGGACCGTCTGGCGCATTGTTCGCGCTGCGAAAATCACGCCCCTCCATCAACCAAAACTGCAAATCCTTGCCCCAGCGAACGGTTTTGTATCGAGGCCCAGCTGCTGGGAACTGCTCTTCGTTGAACAACTTCAAGCCCTGTTCAAATGAAACCGTACCGTAGGTCTGTCCTGGCCAGCAATCATCCTTGAGCGTATCGTGGTCGTCTTTCAAAAAATACGAAGTCGTCTGTTTGTAAAACTCTCGGTTGTCCGGCAACGCAAAAATCCGCTGCCATTTAAAACGCATCAACTCGATCGTCATCGCCCACGGCATAGGTTGATCGTAGTACTCGATGTCGCCGGCATGCACGATAAAGTCGGGTTTGATCTTGGACATCGCCGGATAAATTTTGTGCCCGCGCAAACTGTTGTCTGTCCGAATAAAATCGTGACAAGTTGTCACGCAAAACTTCGTATCGCGCTGAGTATTCGATTTGGGGGCCGTGCTAAAACTCCCTCGAACGACCGCCGTCGGCTTGTCACTATCAATCGGCTTGGCTTCGACCACCGCCACATAGGAAACTCCAGGCTTCAAGTTTTCGAGCTTCCACTGAGCCGTGAAATCGGTGGCGGCGTCCGTGGTGGTCCACGGCGTCGTCTTGGCCTGACGCGATTTGCTGATCTGGAAATAAGTCAAACGCACTTGTCCGGGACTCCCCGGACAGGCGCCAATCATTTGTTCTAACGTCGCGCCGGCAGGCAGTTGAGCCGCCAGAAGTTCAGCTGAGTCGTTTGTTTTTTTCTCTAATGCAATCGCGTGTTTCTTACTCATCGCCACAAAGGACTTGCCGTCTGCCAACATCTCTGGGCGAGCCGTCGTGCGTGTCCAGATCACGACGCTGTTTTGGTCTGCCCAGTTATTGCGAATCGCATTGCCTAAATATGGGGGCTTGTCAAAAGCAGCTTGGTCGTTGGCAGGCGGGTTGGCGAGTTGGTCGTTAACTTGGAGTGCTGTGAATTGAAAATCTTTATAGCTGACTTTGCCACCATGGTCAGTCAACATAAATCGATCACCAGCTTTGGGCACTCCAAAATCTTGCACACCGTAGAACTTACTCTTGTTTATCGCCACCTCCCAAGCAAAGCTACCAACGGTTGCCGACGCTACCAACTGCCCATTCAAATAATGCTTGATCTCATTTCCGTTGGCGACAATCCGAGACTGATTCCATTGCCCCGCCGGATTTAAAACCTTGTCTTGAGAAGCCTCTACCAAACCGTAAATCGCTGCTGTCGCCACTTGGGCAGTGTTCGACTTTTTCAATTTCCGTTTTTTAACGTCATCGAAAATTGCTGCGGTAGCCTTTTTGGCTGGCTTAGCGTCATCAATGATCTGGTATTCAACCCCCAAGTACTGATTGTCATAGAGTTGGTTTGAGCCGGGGCGTACCCGATACTTCAAGCCGCTATTGGTGCCTTTGGCGATTTTCCATTTCCACGACAGATCAAAATTAGGCG
>CAZKTR010000699.1:0-1976 GCA_964555525.1 uncultured Pirellulaceae bacterium | reverse complement strand
TCGACTTGACGCGAAATTTTTTGGAATCAATGACAGCAATTTCCTCCCGGTTATTGACCAAGAAGTACTTGCCGTTGGGGGCGAATTTGATGTTGCTCTGCCAAAGCTTGTTATCTTCGTGCAGCTCATTCGTAAAAAGAACCTTGAGGTCCAGATCCTTCACGTCTTGTGAAAAGATTGTCGTCGACACGGCAAATAGGAGGATCGAGGATAAAAAGAAAATACGCATTCGATTTGTTGGTGTTCGAAAAGAGTCGTAATTAATCATTGCTTATGATTGTAGTATATTTAGAAACGATTCAAAATTCGTCACTGATGAACCGTGATTTGAATGGCATGGTTAAAATCCCAGTTGAACCCTTTGAGCTAGGGGTGCCATGTTTAGGCGGTTTAGGCTCGGTTTCAAACTTGCCAACCCTAGCATGCTCACGCCACTTTGCCCGCTGCCACGATGATCACATAAGCATGCCTTTGCGGATGACTAACCTTCACTTCAATGGCGTAGAGCATGGCACCCGTTTGATCATGCCACGACGCTCGGAACACTAATTGTTGGTCTCGCCATCCAAAATAACTTCGAGTTAGCCAGTCAACTACCTAGAACCACTCTCGTTTTCTAGCTACGTAAGTTTGATAAAATTCATCATCATCTTTGGTTAGGTATAAGATCCCTTCGACCAAGCCAATCACCTGTAACGCTACTGGAATAAGGAGCGGAATGACTAGGCACGCTCCAAGAAATGTACCTGCCAACGAAACACTCAGCATGATGATACCAGCATTGTTGTACCCCAAAATGAATTTGTGAACTCCAAAGCCGCCAATCAAAATCCCACATAACCCCGCCGCAAGTTTCTTGTCGGCGATTTCTTTGCGTATCGATTGCTCAGGGGTACGTGGAATCTGGGCCGTAGGCACGGGTAGTTGGAATTTACCGCCGCAGTGAGTGCAGCTGCTGACTTGGCCAGCGGCTGATGGTGAAGCTGACAATTGAGCCGAACAATGCGGGCATTGAACGGTCATTGCTGGGGACTGAGGTTGATTTTGGCCAGGGAAATTCGGTTGCATAGTGATGACGTCAGAGCGAATTGCGATTGAAACTTGATCCGGTAGCCTAGATCTTAGCAGACGGATCGTTCAAATTCAGACAGTAAATTAATCTTACTGGCCAATCACATCGCTATAAGTCATGAACAGTGAATCGGCCGCGTCAAACAAGTGTACCAGTAACGCCGCGCGGATCCACATGCCGTTGCGGGCTTGTCGGAAGTACATTGCTCGGGGATCCGAATCGACTGCGGTTGGGATTTCGTCGACCACACTGTCTCTTGGGAACGGATGCAAGATCGGAGCGTAGTCTTTCATTTGTGCGACGCGATCAGTCGTCAGCTGAAACGGCGACAAATCCATCGCCGATAACTCGGCCTCGGTCGACTCCGAGTTGTGTTCGCGTTGGATACGCGTCATGTACATGCAGTCGATCTGTGAAAGTAGCGGCTGTCCGTTGTGAGTCGCATCAAGACTGTCAAACTCCAGGACTTGTACACCCGTACGAACCAAACGTTGCTTAAGTTTGTCGTCGATTCTCAAAGCAGCTTGGTCGGGTGAAATGAAGAACATTCTGACGTTAGCGTATTGCGACAAGACGCTCGCCAGAGACCGCACCGTACGTCCTCGCCCGATGTCGCCGCAAAACGCGTAGGTCTTGTTGTCCATGCCCGAAGTCAAGTTGGGGTACTTGGCGCGGAGTTCGTTCAAGCGTGAATCGTGTTGGAGACTGGTTTCGTCAAAATCAAATGTCCGCGTGATCGTGTACGCATCCAATAGAGCTTGTGTTGGGTGTTCGTCACTTCCGGCACCGGCATTGATGATGGGGACGGAACGATGTTGATTTCGTTCCAAATCATTCATCAAGTAAGCGCAGCATTCGGCGTAGTCACTGATTTGCGAACGCATGATGATCACATCAAAGTAAC
>CAZKTR010000698.1:0-1977 GCA_964555525.1 uncultured Pirellulaceae bacterium | reverse complement strand
GTTTGGCATACACTAACCTGCTGTTAATGTTGCTTGGAGTGATTATTCGGCTTCACTGTTGACCCCATGGTCTGGGCCGGGAATGTCGTCGTCCCGCTCGTTATTGGAATCCGATGTGAAGATCTTTACTTCGTTGCCTTTTGACCAACGTCAGTAAACTGGTCGTTTTGGCTCCAGATTCCACTGTTGAGCCGTAGCGCTAAGGGCTCAACAGTAACGTTTGAGGAGACCGTCATACTTCAGACGTTCTGCAGCAGAGACAGCATTGCACAGCAAGCAATTGGCCACAGCTTTTCTCGCCCTCTAGAGAAAATAATATGTTGGCCAACGAAGTTGTGGGCAAGAAGACTAGACCAGCCAGAGAAGTCACTGTGGTGGTAGCGTACGTTGCTCTTAGTTGGTAGCTGGTTCGGAGTTGGGGTTCGAAGCACCTATTCTGGCAATTGGAAATTGGCTTCGGTTGTTCCTCCGGGAAGAACTTCAAACGTCTCGGTATACTTGTTGCTTGGGGCTTGGGGACGCGATTTTTGAAGCGCCTTATAGTTATCAATATCTTTTTGGGACGCATCTGCAGCTGCCTGATCACCTTCCCGCTTGGCTTCCCTGAGATGCTCTTGGTACTTGTAAATGTTGTCTCTGTCATCGTATACAAACGCCACGGTGTGAGTGCCGATGATCGCCCCTTCGTCTTCGTGGCGAGTTTGTAGTGAGTATTCTCCCGCCTCATTGGTCATGCCTGACGACCATGGACCGGGGTCACTTTTGCCTTCTTTGAGTATTGGAGAAAACACCAACCTGATACCGGCAACTGGTTCGCCATCGAAAGTCACTTTACCGGAAACGGGAGCGATCGATGCATCTCCGCATCCAACGAAAGAGAGGGTGGTCGCGGCTAAAAGCACAATTGATAGCGGGGAACAGGTCTTCACGGGGTGGATCTTTTTCATGTCACTTATTTGGGTTTGGAACGTCCGCAAAAACAAGGTTCACCCAGCATAAATTCGGTGAACCTTGTAACTTTCTCAGATCGGCATGCTATACCGGGTTTAGAAATCCTCTCCAATGATTTCTCCGTCAGCCATAGCAGCTAAACGCGCGAGGGTGTCCAGACTAGTGTTGTCAGACAGGAAATGAGTTGAGCCGTCAGCGAGCGCAACGTGACCACCGCCTTGATGGAAGCTACTTACGAGCCCCGAAGGTGTTCGTGTGCCATTGACTCCCCAGCTTCTCGGATCGTTTAAGTCGGCTAATTCACCAGCGAAGCAATCATGGGAAAAACGTCCTTCAGAATTACGTCGGCTATTGAGAATTCTCCCAGCCCAAATTGCGCCCCAACCCTCTTCTACTCCAGACCCTATTTCTCCGGAATCCGCTTCAGTTCGACTTGCTCGTTCACCAATGAGAATCGTGTTACTTGCTCCATCCGCAATGTTTCCAAAGGTAGTTCGAGTGTTTACCGCCATAATACCCCATGCGTTTTCGAATCCAGTGTCGTCGGAATTGACATGCCGCAGAGCCCCGACTACGGCAACGAAGTTCGCCTTGGCGTATAATTGGCCATCAGGAGCGTTCGCGTCAGTACAGCTTGAATTAAAGTCACCGTCTGGACTGTCATCGCTAGGGCAGATGAAGGCAGGGATGACGTTAGAGGCCACAAGCTTTCCATTAGTGTCCGTCGCCAACCACCAATCAGTGTCCCCGTTATCCGTTGCCGTGTCAAAGACTTGAGATAACGCTTCCTGTTCCAAAAAAGGAAGAATGAAGAAGCCCCATCCTTGCTGCACTGCATCGCTATCGTTAGAGGGTCTGGCAATGATGGGGGCGGCATCTAATCGGCCTCGCGAGGTTTCGGAATTGCACGCGGGCGGAAACACTTGATGGGCACTTTCGTAGTTCATAATTGCCAAGGCAAGTTGCCGACTGTTGTTGGCACACTGGACTCTTCGAGCGGCTTCGCGAACGGCTTGAACGGCAGGC
>CAZKTR010000697.1:0-1977 GCA_964555525.1 uncultured Pirellulaceae bacterium | reverse complement strand
ACCCAGCCGACCAATTTTTCGATTTTGACCAGCTGCTGAAAGTACTTGGCGTCTAAGGATTTATCGCGAGCTTGATAAACTTCCAGTGGACTAGCGAGCATTTGGCTGGGGTCGGAGATCGCAACGCCGATTCGCACGGTTCCATAATCAACGCCGCCCAACCGCCCCTTGGTCGGTAGTTCCGCAGGCGGGTCAGGAAGCCGATCGGCAGATGATGTTGGGGGGGCAGACATACCGTTAAGAATAACTTGCTGCCTGCATTTCTCTAGTGGTCTAATAGCAACACGAAAAATCGCCGTCTTCAAGCAAAAAAAAGACCAACCAGAAAGCCCCCTCTCCTCGAGAATTCGGACGGAACCGCTTTACAATTTCATCAAGCGTGACCCGAATTCACGAGGAGAGGGGAGCCAGTAAGGATTGGCGGCTTTTCGTGGTTTTAGACGTTTCACTAACGCTGACTGTCGCGAACACCCGACCATTGGTTATCATCTAAGACTTAATTACTTTCGAACGCGATCAAACCAGTCCCCTATGCTTTTCAACTTCCAAAACGTTTCAGCCTACCGCACCACCACGCTCGCCCTCAACAAGATCTCGTTCACAATCGAAGCCGGGCAGCACACGGTAATCTTAGGACCTAACGGCGCTGGCAAATCAACACTGTTGAAATTGCTCTACCGCGAACTCTATCCAACGCTTGAAGACGATGGCTGCATGGAACTGTTCGGACAATCCCGCTGGAACGTCTGGCAGCTTCGCGATCGAATGGGGATCGTATCGCTGGATCTCCAACGACGCTACAACAATGACGTCATCGGGCGTGACGTCGTTCTGTCAGGTTTCTTTTCGACCATTGGCAATGTCCGCGAAGACGAGCTCACTGAAAAGCACATGGACATCTTTGACTCCGTCGTATCCGAGCTACAGCTTGAGTCATTGCTGGAAAAACCTTTCCGTTATCTATCGACAGGCCAGCAGCGACGATGCTTACTGGGGCGATCATTGGTTAATGATCCGGAAGCGTTAGTACTGGACGAACCCACCGCAGGCTTAGACGTACCATCGATGTTTCGCTACTTTGACACCGCCAAGAAATTAATCACTTCGGGGAAAACGGTTGTTTTGGTCACGCACCATGTCCACGAGATCCCACCGGAGATCAACAACGTGATCTTGCTGAAGAACGGCCAAGTATTCAAGCAAGGCGACAAGCAAACGCTGTTGACCGAAGAAACGCTCTGCGAACTGTTCGACGTCAACTTATGCCTCACCAAGCAGAACGGTCACTACAGCATCAGCCCAAAATAAGCTGGCCGGCGATGCGGTGACAGCAGTCTTGCACGCGCAATTGGTGTTTGAAAACCCCAGAAAATAGAGTATCAACCCTGTGAACTTTCACCGAACAGGGATCAAAAAATGAAGCTCTTAACACTAAAACTCGCGCTGACTTTTATTGCCGCGACAATCGTCCTAACGGTCTATGAATCAAATTCGTGTTCCGCACAAAACACAAAAACCAGTCCAACGGTCGAAGAGATCGATGGCAACGCAATTGAATCGATTGAACTAGTCGAAGGCGAAAGCAAGAAGCTGAACTATCAACAACCGATTCCTTCATTTTATTTAAATCATGGGGAAGACAAGTTGGTTTCGATTGAATTTACTTCCGCCAATAGTTTTGTTGTAACCGGGGAGAAAATTGGCAGTTACGCGATCTATTTTTACCCGACCGACCTAGAACAAAACACGCGAACACACAAAAATCTTGTGGTCAATGTCTTGCCAGATATGACTCGTCGCCGCAGAGCCCCTTTGAAAGGTGACAAAGAGCAACGCAAGCAGGAAATTGATAACCTGATTGACTCACTTGCTGACCTCGACGCCCAAACTGTCGGGATTTACTGGAACAGCAACTCGTCATCCTTCATCCCCAACCTGCCGGGCACGCCCAAACACACCCAGGCCATGACAAAACTA
>CAZKTR010000696.1:0-1981 GCA_964555525.1 uncultured Pirellulaceae bacterium | reverse complement strand
TTGTCCAAGCGTGCCAGTATGCTCGGCCGCTTGCTCGCACGTGGGCGAAGCTCGCATACACGTTGAACATTTGAGCGATATTGAAATCAACGCAGTAGTGGGACATGTATCCTGGGATCAGTATGGTTGCCGTAAAGAAGAAGGCAGCAGCCGTGATGGCGATCAGCGGATTTGGTACGGCAGCATAGCCAGCAGCATGAAGGGGAGGTAGTAGTACACCATCGCTAGAAATGTCACACAGCCATGCCGGAGCAGGCTGCGATAGGAATTCCATGCAGGCATGGGGTCTCTGTCGTGCATCATATTGTGAACGAATGTGATTCGGTGACCCATGTTGAGCAACCAGCCGACCACGGGCACCAATAGCCACAAGCCACCGATCACCACGTCGCGACGATTGACCGAAGACTGAAGCGGAAAGGCAAAGGAGGACCGGACCGACAGCGGCGTATGAAGATTGATTCGTTCCATTCTCTCGTCCACACTTTACCTCATTGATGCTGCAACTCGTACCATCAACTGTGGCACCATTGCTGAGTCAGGGTATTGCCTAACCATCGCAAGTGCTCGGGCATGTTGGCCAACAGATGATTCGGCTGCTGAAAAATCAGAAAAAGCATGAAGAAAATTAATTGGTCGCGAATCATTTTTTAAATAGCTCTGTAAAATTTGCTCCGCTTGATCCAAATATGATTTTGCCTCCCCAATTTTTTTCTCTGCAATGCGAGTGTTAGCTATTCTTGTCAAACCCATTACGAATTCCATCGGATTACGGTGAGTATCAAGTTGCTTTAATTCGCCTGCATCGCCCGAGTTCACGATGTGACCAATCGTGAGCATTTCCAGATCTGTCTGATAGTTCTTGTCGCCACCTTTTAAATGCGGGATCAGCTCGTCGCGGTCAAAGCTCAATAGGACTCCTGCCATCGCCAACCTTGCGACATCCTGATCGGCATTTTCTTTCGATTCAGCGACACGATGGATCAGCTTTTTGAGATCTGATTCCAAGTCCTCCGATTGAAGTGACGCTAGTGTTGTGTCCACGACCATCGTTGTTTCTAAATCCAGCCTCATGAGGTCTGAGAATCTTTTCCCTTGTTTGATAAAGCTGATTGCGTCTTCTTTGTTGCCTGTCTTCCAGAACGAATTGCACATTCGGGATACTGCTTTGAGTTTTCGAGCCATGGAACCCCCTTGGCCTGGATTCATTCCCCTTGATGCTCGAAACGCAGATTTTGTGTCTCCGTTTTTCGCAGCTGCTAGACCAATCTTTTCCATGGTTACGAACAGGGCTTCGCTACTCCGTGGAAGAGATTCCGCGTAAATGACTGCATCCTCAAATCTCGATTGCTCAGAAAGTACTAACGCAGTTGCTTGAATCGCTTTTTGTTTCGCGACCGCATCCTCGATTTGGGCCACAACGGCCTTGGCTTTATCGAAATTTCCAGCCCTGGTACGTTCTATCGCGAACATCATGAGGAGGTCTTGTCGCAAGGCCGAATCGCTTTGCTTCAGAAGCTCATTTAGTTCGGACCATAATTTATCGGCTTCGGATGTCCTCCCGCGGCGCTCATACTCGGAAGCGACCTTTACCAACACTGCTGCCTGTGATTCTTTCGCAAGCTCTCGTGTTAATGCTTCTGCTTCCTGCAGAATGGTAATCGTAGCGTGCTCCGCGCTTGATGAAGAACTAGGTTCTTGGCTTTTCAGTGGCTTCACCAAAAATACTGAGAAAAACACAATGGAGAGTGATGCGAACGTAGTAGCTTGTGACATGGCAAAGGCAGTAAATAAACGGGCTATGAGTCGAATAAATGATGGTGGGACAACGTCTGTGCCATACGCAATGTCCTACAGAAACAAGTTCAGTAACAGCAAAACGTTAAGGAAGAGGCCGGCGAGCCCGTGTCGTAAGAAAAAGAGACCCTTTCGTACTCTTAGCAATGTCCAAATTGAAAAGTCAAGACCTAAGATTGTACCC
>CAZKTR010000695.1:0-1985 GCA_964555525.1 uncultured Pirellulaceae bacterium | reverse complement strand
ATCTTTCAAAGTCACCGTCCGGTTGAACACAGGCTTCCCGGGCTGCGAATCCTTTGTATCGACACAGAAGTAACCATTGCGAACGAACTGGAATTGCTCGCCGGGTTCGGCGTCAATCAGTGCCTTTTCGATTTTAGCTTGAACCGTTTGCAACGCGTTGGGATTAATCAACTCTTTCCAATCGGTTCCTTCAGGCACATCGCTCGGATCTTCATTCTCAAACAGCACATCGTACAATCGCACTTCCGCGTCAACCGCATCCTCTGCCGAAACCCAGTGAATAGTGCCTTTCACCTTGCGGCCGTCAGGGGCCTTTCCACCATCGGTTTCTGGATCATAAGTGCAGCGCAGCTCAACGATCTGGCCGCTATCGTCTTTAATCACTTCGTTGCATTTGAGAAAATATGCAAACCGCAAACGGACTTCGCCACCGACGGTCAGGCGGAAAAACTTCTTGGGAGCGTCTTCCATGAAATCCGCACGCTCAATGTAAATCTCACGACCAAACTTCATCTCACGAGTCGTTTTAGGTTCGGCTTCTGGATTATTCACGACGTTGCGAATCTCGGATTCGCCTTCGGGATAGTTTTCGATAACTACTTTAATCGGATCCAAAACCACCATCATCCGGTCGGTCGACTTATTCAGTACATCGCGAATACAAAGATTCAAAACCGCGAGATCAGTCATACTATTAAACTTCGTGACCCCCACTCGCTCACAAAAGTTCCGCAGTGCTTCGGGGGGAATACCACGGCGACGCAGTGCAGACAACGTCGGCATCCGAGGGTCATCCCAACCTTCGACATAACCGCCCTGAACAAGCTCCGTCAATTTACGCTTGCTCATCATCGTGTGCGAGATAACCAGTTTGGCAAACTCAATCTGTTGCGGATGATGAATGCCAAGCTGTTCGACGTACCAATCGTACAGCGGCCGATGGTGTTCAAACTCAAGCGTACAAACCGAGTGAGTGATGCCTTCGAGCGAATCGCTTTGCCCGTGAGCCCAATCGTAGTTCGGGTAAATACACCACTTGTCGCCCGTGCGATGATGAGAAGCATGGCGAATCCGATACATTGCCGGATCTCGCAAATTCATGTTGTCCGAGTTCATATCGATTTTGGCTCGCAACGTTTTTTCGCCGTCCTTAAACTCGCCGTTTTTCATGCGTTCGAACAAGTCCAAATTTTCTTCGACACTACGATCTCGGAACGGACTGTGTTTGCCTTCTTTGTTCCAACCACCTCGATACTCACGGACTTCTTCAACCGTTTGATCGCAGACGTAAGCTTTGCCATCTTTGATCAGTTGAATCGCCCAGTCGTAAAGTTGATCAAAGTAATCCGACGCAAAGAACTCTTGATCCCACTCGAAACCCAACCACCGCACGTCTTCGCGGATCGAATCCACGAATTCGGTGTCCTCTTTCTCCGGGTTGGTGTCGTCGAAACGAAGATTGCACTTGCCGCCGTTTTCTTTGGCCAGACCAAAGTTCAGGCAAATCGATTTCGCATGACCAAGGTGCAAGTATCCGTTCGGTTCGGGCGGGAAACGCGTGTGGACTCGGCCTTCGTTTTTTTTGTTGGCGATATCTTCGGCGACAATTTTACGGACAAAATCGACTGGTTTATCTTCGGCGTCATTCATTTAATTACTTGGTCTATCAGAATCAGAGCGGCAAAGAGTCAGCGTGACTTGAGCCGGTGAAGTGTTTTGGATTGGATTCGACGATAGGAAGCGGCCCCGAATTCTACCAAAGGACGCTTTCCTTAGACGGAGATCGTAACCAATGGGCGGTTTTTTTTCGATACCGGCCAACAGATCCCTTTATCTAGGCTGGAGTTTAGGAGGCTGTAGGAATGGGACACGGCAGAGCCGTAGGTGCAGTACTTTCCAAGGCAGAGCCTTGGAACGAGAGGTGTAATCCAAAACCCGACGAACTACTTGGACTCAATCAACTGTCGTAGTTTTTTAGGCAAGGG
>CAZKTR010000694.1:0-1987 GCA_964555525.1 uncultured Pirellulaceae bacterium | reverse complement strand
AAGCCTCTCGCAAATATATCGTTGGACTTGGACAATAAGTGGTCCTACTTGAAAACCCAAGGCACGCAAGCGTGGCAAGGATTTCCAAGTTATCTGCCTTATGCGGTTCCACGTATTTTGGATTTCCTGCGTGAACGTGATCTGAAGATTACCGTTTTCGTGATTGGCCAAGATGCGGTGTTGGAAAAAAATCGAGCAGCGATCGCTTCGATCGCCGACGCTGGCCATGAGATTGGAAATCACTCGTTTAACCATGAACCTTGGTTGCACTTGTATACGCCAGCGGAACTGAATGAAGAGTTTAAAAAGACCGAGAATGCGTTGCAGGCGATTACGGGGAAACGTCCGATTGGCTTTCGTGGGCCTGGGTTTAGCTTGTCCAACGAGGTATTGCGGACGATGATGAAGCGCGGCTATCGCTATGATGGTTCGACTTTTCCGACGTACTTGGGGCCGCTCGCTCGGGCTTATACGTTTTTCAAATCAAAGCTTTCCAAAGAACAGAAGTCCGAACGAAAAGCGTTGTTTGGCAGTTGGCGAGATGGTTTTCAGTCAAACAAGCCTTTTGAATGGGTCGATGATGATCAAGGGTTGTTGTCATTGCCGGTGACCACCATGCCGATTTTTAAAGTGCCGATTCACGGAAGCTACATTTTGTTTCTGGCCGGTTTTTCAAAACCGCTGGCCAAGCTGTACTTTTGGACGGCGTTGAAGCTATGCCGATTGATGAAAGTGCAACCTTCCTTTTTGCTACATCCAACGGATTTTTTGGGATGTGAAGACGAGCCAGAATTGGATTTCTTTCCTGGTATGAAGTTGAAGCGTGACGATAAAATCGACGTGATGTCAGCTTGTGTGAGGATGCTGACTGATCATTTTGAACCGGTAACGATGGTCGAGCATGTCGAGGCGCTTGGTCAGGGCAAGTGGGCCAAACGGTCGATTAATACAGCTGCTGAAGGCGTGCGGGAATTGCCGCTATCGGCAGCCGGGTCTTAAGTCTGTAGCCTGCCCACTACGTCTTAGCTAAAACAAGTGGGTCGCTCGCGCGTCCGGTTGGTTGCCGTTTACGCGTGCTGAGGCAGTTTTCGCGGGAATGGTAGTAGGTCTTTGGGCGGGAGTTTGAGGCCGGTTTCAAAGTGCCAGGCGTCTCGTTGCTCGACCGACGCGTAGTAGCGTAGCCAAGACTCTTCGTCTTCGACGATGTCTAAACATTGCCACTTGAGAATCTTGTTGCTCAGCAGAACCTTCTTCTCTTCGGCTGGTAAAATGTCGCGATGGATCAAACAGTAGAGCTGGCGGTCGGACAAGTGGTCGGTGTGGATCAGCCAAATGTTCTTTTCGTACAGCCGACCGATGATTTGATGTAGCTGTTGATTGAGCTGGGTGTCTTCCAAGTCAAAATGGCTCGGCATCTGAAGCTCGGGTTCGAACCATTGCGATATCGGTAGGACGGGAGCTTTCTCCCACGCCAATAAAGAAGTTAGGAATTCGTTTTCGCGACTTACAGACATGCGATCTAGATCGACCAAAGTCACCGATTCGTCCAAGTACGGTTCCATTTGGTCGCGAAGATTAGCGTTTTCGAGTAGCAGGTCAATTTCTGGCATGGGTCTTAAAAGGTTATGTCGGATGGGGTCGGTAAAGCTCTGGGTGAGCGGTAGAAGAAATTTAACAATGGCCCGGCAAGTCACAATGAAAAAATTAGCCAAGTTCCAAATATTCAAGGCAACACTTGGCAGAGCGGCGGTAGGATCCGCATCGGCGTTAAGGTTTAACGTGGTGATAGCATGACTAGGGGTGTTTAACGACGAGCTAGCGGGCGACGGCATCATCGCCGGTTAAAAAAACGCCGATCAAAACATATGAACGACAAAGCTTCAGAAGTCTAAACTAACCGACCGATCCCTCGCCAAATTCGGAGGCATGTGGCGACAGTGCATCTTGCGCCTTCGGCCTGTCTATACGCACTGCCCTAGAGTTGGCG
>CAZKTR010000693.1:0-1990 GCA_964555525.1 uncultured Pirellulaceae bacterium | reverse complement strand
CGAACAAAGGAAGAAATTGATTGATTGTTTTTTAGATCTGGTGGTACGATTCAACAACCCAGTCTTTACGTTTAATCACGCAATTAAGAGATTCTTATTTTGTCTCTTACGCCAGTCAAGAGTAAGAGCTTGAGCACAAAAATTTAAACTTTCCAGCTCAATCTTTACTCGTCAAAGCTACTAAATTAAACCGAATTTGAACTAAAAAATCCAGCCCCAGCACGTAAGCAACTGGCTGGGTCTACCCGTTAGCGTCTCGAGATGACCGTCAACCAGACTTCGTCTTCACCAATCAAATCAAAAAACTAGACCTCACACCGTTCTTATTCCGGTCAATGCATCCTAGCCTACAGATCCGACCCACTAGGCTCACGATCCCCCCACGGCTTGTACACGATCAAACAAAAGTGGCTTAATGCTCAAAACCCGTTGTTTCAACACCTTAACTTCCACTAATCCCAGATGCCAACCTAGCAGACTGTTGACCAACACCCGCGACACACTAGTTTTTCAATGAGGAATTCTTCATAATTCTCAACTTCTGCTCGCAACCGTATTTGCGCCAGTCCATCCTCCCAACACCAACCAAGCCACACGACATTGCGCTGGAAACAAATTCTTTTTTTTGCCAAGTGTGCGGTTTCGCTCGCGATTTTAGGCTACCTGTTTTACGGCGCCTCTCAAAATGGCCAGTGGCAAGAACTGCGAGAGACACCTAAACAATGGGGCTGGGTCGCAATCGGATTTTTCGGTTGCTTGGCGGCAATGCTAGTTAGTTTTTACCGCTGGCAGCTGCTCGTCCGAGCCCTCAACCTGCCATTTCGATTGATCGATTCGATTCGGATCGGATTCATCGGTTTGTTCTTTGGCCTGTTCGCCTTTGGCGTTGTGGGCAACGACAGCCTCCGCGCGTTCTATGCAGCTCGACAAGCCAAAGATCGAGTATCTGCGGCGATCACTTCGGTGTTGGCCGATCGTGTGATTGGCCTGATCACCATGTTTACCATCGCAACAATTGCTTTCTGCAGCGTTGACCTTTCGACACTGGCAGAATCCTACCCAGAAAAAGCTCAGGCCCTGTCGGTTGTTGGTTGGTTCGTGATGGCCTGTACTGCCTGTGGCTATGCGGGGTTGGCGATTTTATGTTTCACCCCAACGCTCAAACGAACTCGCCTGTTTCAGTGGTTTATCAAACTACCAAAAATCGGCGGCGTGTTGGAAAAGGTTTCCGAAGCGGTTGTTATGTACCGCGGCCGGCCGGGAGTTATCTTGGCCAGCTTTGGCTTGAGTGCTGTGGTTAATTGCTGTTTCCTGCTATCGATGTTTTCTCTGGCCAAAGGCTTGACCAATGGCCACCCGACTTTGTCTGAACACCTGATCATCGAGCCATTAGCGATGGTCTCCAACGCCGCGCCACTTCCGGGAGGCATCGGCGGCTTGGAATTTGCAATGAAGTTTCTGTACTTGGCGTTTAACAGCGCCAACGGAGTGATTGTCGGATTCGCATTCCGGATTGTATTCCTGTTGGTTTCAGCCATCGGGGCCATTGTCTGGTTCGCCAACCGAGAGACAGTCGCTGAGATCAAGCAATCGGCCGGCAAACCTGAATAGGCAACCGCCGCCCCACTAGCTCCCCTCTCCCCAAAAATTCGGACGAAAAAACTATTTAATGGGATCAAACTTACTCCGAATTTTTGGGGAGAGGGGCTGGAGGTGAGGGGAAACCGGCATGACTAAGAAACTCGATCCTGTTGAGAAAACACGGCCAGCGACATTTTCGGTCTCATTACAAATCTCGTTTGAACAGAGCAGTATTGAGCTAAAGACAAACCCGAAGCCCCATTGTGGTTACAATTAACCGTTGCCAACGGTTGGCATTACGCAATAATCTTGTAACCAAGTAGATTTCCAAAAACCCGAGTCAAACTTAGAAATACGAGCAAGCCAGCGATGAGCATTAGCCCTGAAATACTAGCGATCGAAAAAGAAG
>CAZKTR010000692.1:0-1994 GCA_964555525.1 uncultured Pirellulaceae bacterium | reverse complement strand
GCTTCTTTCGCGGAGTCAAAGGCGACATTGCTGGGTAGTTTGTAGTACTGCGGCAGCCCAGCAGTGGCGGACTCGGAAAGAACTTCCCATAATCCTTTCAGGAGACCAACAATGCCAGGAAAGCCCGTAGACGTCGTACTTCGCGAAAGAGTCGAAGTGGAGTACGCCTGGATTCAATGGTCTCGCAGATTGCTTAGTCCGGCCCAAGAAAAAGACTCGTCGGGCCGGGGGGCGTTAGACGACATAAACGATCTCATGGCATTCGGCTTGAGTAGGCGGATCCATTTTGTCGATCAGCTTTTCGATTACCGCTACCGGAACTCGTGATTCGCGATTACGGTTTTGATCGATTAACGTCGTTGTGTCCGGCTCAATATAAACCAGTTCAATCCGTGCACCGTACTCCGCCCCAACGTCGACCCACAACTGACGGATTTGTCGCGTTGTGTTGGTGGCGTTGAAGGCGAAATCTCGACGTTGACGTAGGTGCTGGCGGCAGCGTTCTTTGGCCACCTGAATGACCTTCCCTTGGTTGTCGGTCGGGGCAACTTTTAGCTCGCTGCGAATTTCGTCCAGTGAGACAACTGGCAGTTCTTCGCGATTCTGTCGTAGCCAAGTGTCCTTGCCCGCTCCCGGTAATCCCACCATGATGGTCATCTTGCATCGATAGTCTTCGTGCGGTGAGTAATGAAGGTTGTCCAGTTGGCCGCGGAAAAATAGAAACCGTGCTTGGTCGTTGGCAAAACGGTATGGCTGATCCAAGCAATTGTTTTCTTCGGCAACCATCGCCCACAGGTTCACTGTGTCTTCCGAATAGGACTGCTCACAGGTTCTGCCTCGGGTGTCGGCTAAGGCAAACGCATGCAGCAGACGGTGATCAACGTACCAGGAGAGCTTGATGAGTTCGCATTGAGCAGATTCTTGTTTGTCGAGGTAAGGTGGGCGTCCATGAAACAAAACAAGCCGGCAAATTTGTTCGCGTGTCTGATAGTCGCAGCCCAGTTCCATCAATGCTCGTCGTGCGATTCTAGCTCCGTATTGAGCGTGTTTGGGTGAGCGAATTCGGCTGGTAGATTCCTCGATTATCGTCCGTTCGGGCTTGGCGGAATCATGAAAGATTGCTGTCAGCAAGAGTTTGATTTGCGTCGTGCGTGAAAGGGCGGGCCATTGCGGGAGTTCAGTTAACTCATCACAAACCATTCGTGTGTGGGTCCAGACGTCGCCCTCGGCGTGCCACTCTGGTTCTTGCATGCACTCAGCCATTAGCTGCGCCCAAGGCTGTGACCGAGCCCAAGCGATAATGTTCGAGTCGGAAGCGATTGATAAATCGGTCCAAGTGTTAATCGCGTTCATGACCAGATGTCCGCAGAATCAGCTAGTTGGTTGGGGATCATTTTCTCATATTGCCAGTGCGAGCTTTGTTTGACTTTCTCGGTGAATTCGGGGCGAACAAATTTTGCGCGAGCAGTGACGGTCCCGTTGGCTTCGGTGCGAATGTAGATGCCTTCCATCAGGTTGTCGTTTTGTTGAGTGAAGGGATTTTCGAATTCACTGCAAAAGCGACTGGTTGAAATCATCGCTTGGAGCGATTCCAAGTCAGCGGATCCTTGGTGCAGCACGGGGACTGTTGGGACTCCAGTGCCGTGCAGGATTTCCAAACGGCGCTCTAGGTCAAGGAAAACCTGCTCTCGTTTGTCGAAGATATCGAACTCAAAGAAGTAGTGTGGCAGGTTTCGATAGAAGATCGAGTGTTTGGCGTAAAGCCACTCGCCGTACATCAGGTATCGCTGGCCGAGCATCTGTTGAAATGTTGCTCGTTTGGTCGTCGCCCATTGCTTGAACAAATCGTACTGAGGGTGCATGCCAGCGGTGATTTCATGTCCGCGGCATTGGAGCACGAGTCGATCGTCCATGAAGTGGATCCCGACGTTGGTGCCGTCCAGTTTTTCTTCGACAACCAGCGATGGGTCGCTCAGTATCAGCGCAGTATCAGC
>CAZKTR010000691.1:0-1995 GCA_964555525.1 uncultured Pirellulaceae bacterium | reverse complement strand
TAGTCGATGCGGCTTGCGCATCGTCACTGTACACCGTAGCCTTAGGAATGAATGCCTTGGAAAACGGCAAAGCAGACGCCGTGATCGCCGGCGGATGTTTTTGTCCAGGGCCCGGTAACAGCTGCCTGTTTTCTCAGTTCAACGGCACCACCGCCACTGGCTGTCGCCCCTTTGATGCCAATGCCGACGGAGTTGTGTTTTCTGAAGCCGCCGCCTTTGTGACGCTCAGACGGCTTGGCGACGCCAACAGGCTTGGCATGCCTGTCACTGCGGCAGTTCGCGCCGCCGGACTTTCCAGCGATGGTCGCAGCCCGTCCGCGAATGTCCCGCAAACCAAAGGCCAGATCAAATCGCTTCAACGCTGCTACACCAACTACGATGTCGCCCCGAAAACAATTCAAGCAATTGAAGGCCATGGCACTTCAACGATTGTGGGAGACTCTACCGAGCTGGAAACCTTACGGCAGTTTTATTCGGACTATGTCTCTGAATCAATTCCGGTTCACAGCCTCAAAGGGACACTCGGACACGCCGGTTGGGCGGCGGGAACAGCCTCACTGATCGCGGCCTGCGAGTATTTGCAACGTCGAACTTTTCCTGGCCAAGCCTTCCACCGAACCGCTTCCGAAAAACTGAGCGAATCCGCCGGTACGCTCAGCGTGATCGATAAATCACTCCCCCTTCCTTCGGGGCCATTGCGAGTTGCCGTTGATGGTTTTGGGTTTGGAGGCGCCAACGCGCACATGGTTTTGGAAAATATCGAAGCGACCCAAATCTTTGGGCCAGCCAAACGAAAATCCCAAGCTGAAGACGAACTTGTTTTTGTCGCACTCCATCAACTACAACCCGAACTAGAGGTTTCTGGAGGCAGACGCTTTGACCGCGCCAAAGCGGAGCTTCCAGAAACTTGCATCGTTTTACCAGAACTTTGCGACGATATGGATATCAGCCAAACGTTGACCGTCAACTTGACCAACGCCATCATCTCGAAACTTCCTAATTTCAATGATGATATTCGCCGCAACACCAGTCTCGTACTGGCGCTTCAAGGCAAAACTGAACGAGGCGTCGAAGCAACCGCGCGCGTGCTTACGACTCGGTTTCTAAGACAACTTGGAGACCTACCCGCTTTTAAAACATCGATTACTGAAGCATTTGATCGAGCACGCCCTTCAAGAGCCTATACGCTTCAATGCATGATGCCCAACGTGGCAACTGGACGAGCTGCTTTGTTGTTTGATCTTAACGGCCCAAACTTTGTCGTCGACGGCGGAGCGGACTCACTGGCCAGTGCAATCGAAGCAGCATCCTTGTTGCTACATAGCGGCGACGAATCAGGAACCAAGCTCGCGATCGTTGCGGCGATTGACGCAGCAGCTAAAAGCCTCCCCGATAACCAAGCAAACCAAATCGCTTCAGACGAATTCGCCATGGCGTTAGGAATGGCAACCAAGTCAACCGCGATTGCACAAGGCTGGAACATCCTCGGACCCGTCGCCAATGCAGCTTCGATTCTGAGTGCTACTGACACTCAAGAAAAACCGCAGGTCGTCATGCACCGTCAAGCCGATCAACTCCTACGACAGTTAGATCCGACTTTGCCGGCCGTGAAAACAACCCCAGTGGCGACTTCCAATGAGCTCGCCACCCCAGATCCCGAACTTGAATCGGCTAGTGACTATTGCCCCATTTACACCCCAACTTGGGTCAGACGTGACCATCGCGACCAAGTAACTGCCCAACGAGACGGTGCGTTCGTTGTTATCACAAAGTCTAACGAACGTTTTATTCAGGAATTATTGAATACGCTACCACAGTTTTGCTCGAAGCACCTGGTCGTCGTCACCGGCAAACAGGCAATTGAGACCGCGCAAGCTCTCAACAACCCAAACGTGGTACCGGTCGACCTCGACAACGACCAATCACTCAACACGGTGCTCCGCCAAACCAAAGATTTCGCTCCCGACGCATTGGTTGCGACAGAGCGAATTGAAT
>CAZKTR010000690.1:0-1999 GCA_964555525.1 uncultured Pirellulaceae bacterium | reverse complement strand
CCTGAACCTGAACCTGAACCTGAACCTGAACCTGAACCCGAGCCACTCCTTGGGGATGTTAATCGCGATGGAACCGTCAACTTTTTAGACATCTCGCCGTTCATTGCGGTTTTGTCATCGGGCGAGCTTCAAGCTGAAGCCGATATCGATGGCAGTACAACCGTTAACTTCTTAGACATTGGCCCTTTCATTACATTGTTAAGTGGTGGCGGGTAGAATCGCCTGGCTTTGAAACGCTACCAATTTAACGGGAGCTTTGTTTCGCTAAAACGTAGTGAACGAGGCAGCGGGTCCTGAAAATCGGTGCCAGAGCGTGGAGCCGAGGGGCCCACCTTCTGGCGAAGGTAGCTACGGGATTCGTAGCCTCATACCCTACGACGCTCACTGCTGGCTTTTGCAGGCCCTCGGTTGGTTTTATGGGGAAACTTCGTTGGCCGTGCCGATCGGATATGACTGACCCGCTTCGGTTTTAAGCTCCCAGGTCTGGTCGCCATAAACGACTTTACAAGGTAGGCCTGCTTTTGAGCGAACTGTCGCCTTGGTTAATTTGCCGTCTTTCCACGCGATGTCGACTTCGAAACCGCCGCGAGCCGCGATGCCAGTGACTTTGCCCGTGGGCCAAGCCGAAGGCAACGCCGGCAATAACTGAATTTGACCTGCGTGGCTCTGCAATAGCATCTCGCAGTAGCCTGCGGTTGCACCTAAGTTTCCATCGATTTGGAAAGGTGGGTGTGAGTCTAGTAAGTTCGGGTAAACGCCGCCGCCGCTTTCGCCGTAAACCATTTTGGTTGAGTAAACGACGTTCACTAGGCTTCGTAGTAACTTGTAAGACCGGTCGCCGTCCCACAGCCGAGCCCAAAAGTTGATCTTCCATGCTCGGCTCCAACCGGTGCTCTCGTCGCCGCGAGCGTCCAAAGAAACTCGACACGCTTCCGCCAGCTTGGGCGTTTGCGAGCGAGAAATCTGACGGCCGGGGTAGAGCGCGAACAGGTGTGACACGTGTCGGTGAACGTCTTTGGGGTCGTCTTTGTCTTCGGCCCACTCTTGCAACTGACCCCATCGACCAATCGTTGGTTTGAGAAGTTTTTCTCGCAACCCTGCGATTCGATCGCGGAACTCTTGGTCGTCGCCCAGTGCGTCGGCGGCTTCGATGGTGTTGGTGAACAGGTCGTAAATAATTTCTTGATCGTAAGTCACTCCGTCTTCGGTTGGACCGTGTTCAGGCGACCAACCGTTGGGTGCAACCAGTTTGCCGTCTGCACGTTCTTTTAAGTGGCCTTCCCAGAATTGACAGACTTCTTTCAAAACGGGATAAGCCGTTTTGCGAAGGTACTCTTTGTCTTGTCCAAACGCATAGTGTTCCCAGAGATGTTGAGCGTACCAGGCGCTGCCGGGTGTGTTCCATTTCCAGAACGAAATCCCGCACGAGTTGTTCATCGTCTGCAGCGTCCAGCCCTTGGTTTTTTCGCCGAAGAAGCGACGCGTGTTGGCCGAGCTAACTTCACGAATGCTAGAGACGTAGTCGATAAACGGTACGTGGCATTCGGCCAAGTTTGTTGTTTCGGCTGGCCAGTAGTTCATTTCTACGTTGATGTTGGAGTGGTAGTCGCCAGCCCAAGCGGGAAGGTTGCTGTCGTTCCAAACGCCTTGCAGGTTCGCTGGCAACGATCCAGGGCGGGAGCAACTGATCAGCAAGTAACGGCCGAACTGGCAGAACAAAGCTTCTAGATTGGGGTCGGGAACTTTGTTGGCGGCGTAGTCTTGAAGGCGGTTGAGTGTGGTTTTGGCGAGTTGTTCAGGTGCGGTTGAGCCGACGTCCAGTTGGAAACGGCGAAACAGTGATTGGTAGTCGGTGACATGTTCGGCCATTAGGTTGTCGAACGATTTGTTAGCAGCGGCGTCGACGTGTTTTGTGACGGCGGCGTGCGGGTGATCACCGATCCAGCCTTTGGTGTGATCTTGCAGGAAGTTTGTGCCGGCGCTCAAAATCAAAGTCAGG
>CAZKTR010000689.1:0-2004 GCA_964555525.1 uncultured Pirellulaceae bacterium | reverse complement strand
CAAAAGTTCTTGGAGATTTTCTCCAGCCTCGTATCGAATTGAATCTGCTTCCATTATTCCCCCATCGCCCATATTCAGCCGAGCGTTCCCCTTTAACTTGATCCGTAAATCGTCGGCATCCATTACGAATCGAAATTCATCTGCTGCGGCAAATAATTCTTCATCTTCCGTTGCGAATTCTAAATCGTTGCCTGAAAATACTATGCCGTCCCGAGTCGTAGACAGCTCGACATTGGTTCGCACAACGTATAGGCCTCCGGCTGTTACGAACGTATTCGCCTTGCCGGTTTTCCAGTTTTGTTCGTCGTCCCTTGAGCGAATCACAATTGCGTAAAGTTTGGGATCTACGCAAACATGATCACAGCTGGTACGAACTATTTGTTTTACTTCTTCAGGAAGCTTGTGGTACCGCACTTCATTCGAAACGATCTTTCGTACCTGTTCTTCGTCTAATTCTCGGTCAGCTGAGACCAGTTCGATCCAACGTTCTGGAAGGATCCCTAGTCCGGTTGCATGAGCCTCGATTTGCTTATCAATTTCTTCTTTAGATGCAAACGCTTTATTCTCAAAACACACGATTTCGAAACGTTCCTTCTGGTCTCGTATTGGCACCAACCGAACGTGCGAAAGTCCGCTATCGATACCGAGCAAAGCGTTCAACGTTTCGGGTTCCTGATTTTGTTGTAAAGCTGCAGCTTTCGCCCGTTCCGTTTCAGCCACCTCCGCGTCTACTAACTTGGGTGACATCACGAAGATCAAATCCTCGTTTCGGTCATCCGGATTCGAAGTCCGAACAAGCAAGGTCGAATTTTCTTCAACCGTTCCAGCGAATTTCATTCGGCTGCCCGCGAGTTCCGGGAGCTGAATCGATACCCCGCTGCCCGGTGTGTGGTCTAGAAAGGTAAACGTTTCTACGTCGGTAATCTTGGAAAGCACGACTTCTGCTTCAAACTTGATCTCGGTCTCACTTACCGATTCTGCTGACACAGTCACAGCAGTCCCGTCGCTCAGCAGCGAAATTAGCGGTGAATGTGCAGTGGCATTTTCGCCCTTGATTTCATCCACGCCCGTGACGAACGGCCTTTGAAAGCTGTCTCGGATTACTGCCTGCTGACCGTCTAGTATCTTAAGCGTTGGTGCCGAGATCATTAACGAGCGTTCTTCTTGATTGATCCGCTTCAAGAACGCCTTCATGCTCTCTTCATCAAGCATTGCTCTGAAGACCGGCTGATTTGAGACTTTTGTGTCGCGTAGTTCATGAATTACATCTTGCTGTAAATTCGAATCGCCGATTAGTGTTGCCGTGTTTACGGTGTCACACTTTTGCGGAGCTTTGGCGTCGAACGAGGCTGCTACGATAGGCCCGCCGAGAGCAACCTTGCGGTGAACCACCCCTTGTTTGCTTTCAAAAGAATCGTCAGGTGACTTTTCCCAATTCAAATCGTCAAACATTCCGGAATCAGATTTGATGACCCGTGTTGCGATCACGATATTGCGCAGGCCGTGCTTCTCAATTTGTTGCAATCGGTTTAGCAACAGTTCATGGCCGGCGGCAGTTCTTGTCGCCACCAAATTACCGCGGTCAATCGTCGTTCGCTCACTCGATTTCGAGACCTTGGAATTCAGAAGGTCGTGAGAACGATATGCCTTGAGATATCTAAGCAGACGTAGTTCCAGCTCCTGAACTTCTGCTTCCGGTTGTTTCTTGCGCATATCTGCAATGATGTGATCGATCACATAGACTTTGATCAGCATCAAATCTGTCGGGCTCTCTTGCGTTTCCGAGAGTGCTGGAGAACCGATCTTGCTAGATTCCTGTGCTTCAGACTCTTGTGTGTCCGGCTTATCGGACGTCTCCTGTGCAAACACCAACGCCGCGCCGGGCAAGGCGATTGCGCAACATGCGATTAATACTGCCCAGGTCCACAATGGGGTTCGTTGATGACTTCCTTGTCCAAGTTTCATGACTCTCTCCAATCGAGCTGAGGTAATTTCAATCGGTTT
>CAZKTR010000688.1:0-2010 GCA_964555525.1 uncultured Pirellulaceae bacterium | reverse complement strand
CCGCTATGCTATACTCTACCAATCCCGAGGAAGGCAAACGTTATCTTGATTGCTTACGGGAGGTAGCCGAGTCAACAAACGAGTGATTTGTTAGCTCGATTCGAAAGACCATCTGGGACAGGTAAATAATGAGTGCTCACTTTATCGAACGATTCGTTGTTCGTTTTTTGTTGGTTGGCGTTTTTGTGATGTTTTGCAACGAGGGGGTCTCGCAAGACGCGAAGCCATCTTGGCCAAGGTTTCTGGGCGCCGACGGCGAAAGCATATCTTCCGTCGCGTTGCCAACGTCATGGGATAAGTCAAATTACCTTTGGGAGACCGATATTCCTGGTAGTGGTTGGTCGTCTCCCGTTTATGCCGATGGAAAAATTTGGTTGTCGAGCTCGGTTACCAAGCCGGCGACCCCCGAGCAAATAGCAGCGGCCAAAAAAGGTGCCAAAAATCCGGACATGGTAACGACGGTGGGAGCGTTGAGTCTGTATGCGGTTTGTGTGGATCTTGAGTCGGGGGAGTTACTGCATAACATCCTGTTGTCAGACGTGGAAAAGCCAGGGGCTTCTCATCCACTCAATTCGTACGCTTCGCCGACGCCTGCGATCAGCGATGGTAAGGTGGTGTTGCACTTTGGCACTTATGGAACTTGGTGTCTCAACGCAGTGACCGGTAAAGAGATCTGGAAAACCGATTTTGTGATTGACCATGGCACTGGGCCAGGAAGTTCTCCCGCGATCCATGACGGCAAAGTTATCTTGCCTTGCGATGGTGTTGATCAACAGTTTGTCGCGGCGGTGAGTTTGGAGACCGGTGAGGAGTTGTGGAAAACCGATCGCCCCCCGATTCGCAATGTTAGTGGTGATCGTCGCAAAGCGTTTTCTACTCCGCTGATTGTCGAGCTTGCCGGTAAAACTCAAGCGATTGTGCCTGGGGCTCAGTGGATCATTTCTTATAATCCCGAAAACGGCCAAGAGTACTGGCGAGTGGATCATGGCGATGGTTTTTCAACCACGCCAACGGCGAGTGTTGAGGGCGGCTTGGTGATTTTTCCAACCAGCTTTCTGCGGTCGGAGTTTGTGGCGATTGATCCTTCAGGCAGCGGCGATGTAAGTAAGAGTCATGTTAAATGGCGAGCCAAGCAGGGCCCTAATCTACCGTCGTTGGTAACGTCCGACGGTAAGGTGTTTTCAATTTTGGACAAAGGGATCATGCTTTGTTTGGACGCGAAGTCTGGTGAGATGTTGGGCCGAGTCCGGATTGGCGGAAATTTCTGTGCGTCGCCGTTGTTGGCTGACGGCAAGATTTACGTTTGCTCACGTGAAGGAAAGGTGACCATCGTGAAGGCGGACAAAACGCTAAAACAGGTTGGCAAGCAAACGTTCGCCGATAGTCGGTTGATGGCGACTCCCGCGCCCGTTGGAAATGATTTGTTGATCCGGACGGACAAGAAGCTGTATCGGATTGGTAAGCGGGAGCAGTGATTGGTGTGAGGGTTTAGGGGGAAGACACCCTGCTTCCATTGTTCAGTCACTCGTGCTTCAGTCCACCGTCTGGCGACGGTAGCTACGCTCGCCAGAGCGTGGATTTCTGGATGGGCAAGTGGGTGGGTGCCATGCTTCACGGCTTTGAGGGGAAGAGTATCTACCGAGTGTTGGCATGCTTACGCGAGTGATGTGGTTTTGGGAAAGTCCCGTGAGCATGTTTTTTTGAGTGACTTTCTAGAATAAACTAATTTTGATCGCGTAAACATGGCACCCGTAGCTCCATTGTTCAGCCAATCCTTGCTTCGATCCACCGTCTGGCGACGGTAGCTACGGCCCCTAAACCTAACAAGCTAAAATTTGTTACACTGGTGGTTCAACCAAACTGGCTTTGTTGTTAGTAGTGAAATAATAGAATTTAAAAGAGTATCAAAGATTGACCGGTGAGTATGTCCGAAGCCAAAGTTGAACCCGAATATCGACGCCCTGCCCTGTTGTTTGCTTTGGCGCCGGCGTTAGTTTTGGTTTTGTTGCT
>CAZKTR010000687.1:0-2011 GCA_964555525.1 uncultured Pirellulaceae bacterium | reverse complement strand
AGCGAGTACGGAGAAAGTCTTCGAATTGAGATCCTTGAAGCTTTCCGCGTTCATACGAACGCGGCCTCATTGAAGCGACGTGTTGGCGGTCGTGATTTTGTGGTCTCTGGTTTCTTTCCGCGTTCATACGAACGCGGCCTCATTGAAGCGTGACTGAGACGGGGGTGATTGTTTCTGGCGGTGTTGAACTTTCCGCGTTCATACGAACGCGGCCTCATTGAAGCAATTCATACTCCGAGCGATCACCGTCAGGAAAAGGATCTTTCCGCGTTCATACGAACGCGGCCTCATTGTCAGAATGTGAGCGTGGAGTGTTTACACCTAGCCTAGCGACGTTCTGAGCACAAACCAAGTTCTCAATACCTTGATTCACTCGGACTGTTCGATTCGCGATGCCTAGAATTCACCAAATATCGACAAGCCGCTGAGAGCATGCCGAATGTTTCATGAACCATTGCTAAGTCCTCGCAAGTCCGCCACTACTAGGCTACCTCACCAGATGGTCCGGTCGCCTTGCGCGCTAAACCAATCAGTGTTAAGGGGCATATAAAGTGATGCCCGCGTGTTAGCGCTCGGCGAATGCGGAGTAGAGGCAACTTCTCCTTGCTGTTAGCCATTTCGTCTGGCTTCAGCAAGGTTTTTCTATGCGCTTTTGCGAACCCAGAATCATCAAGGGAAACGAAATCGAGTCAGATCAGGAGGGAATTTTCAATCAGTTTTTAATGGATGAATTGACGAGCAATTCACCCGTTCCGCTGCCTACCACGTCGGCTGTCAGTCGTTTGGAGGATCAGCGCGAGTAACATCTTCTGGCGACTTTTGATTCTGATTTAGATGAAGAGCCACCGTTTTAAATTTTCACCAACAACAATTTTCAAAGGAGTATTCAATGAGTCACATCGTTGAAATCAAAACCGAAATTCGTGACGAGGCCGCCGTTAAAGCTGCCTGCTCACGTCTACACCTTCCTCAACCTACGCGAGGAACCTTCCAGCTTTATTCAACTTCCGAAAGAGGGCTTGGCGTCGAACTTCCGCATTGGAAGTACCCCGTTGTCGCTAACACCGACACCGGCGAACTTCGATATGACAACTATGAAGGCCGCTGGGGTTCGCAAGAACCCCTGGACCAGCTGCTGCAAATGTATGCGGTTGAAAAGGCCAAGATCGAAGCCCGCAAGAAGGGCCACACCGTTACCGAGCAACGGCTCGATAATGGTTCGATCAAATTGACCGTCAGCGTCGGAGGTGCAGCATGAACAAACGCATTGAAATCGTTGTCGATACCAAAGGTCAAAGCAAGGTCGAAACCAAAGGCTTTGCCGGAAACGAGTGTGTCGAGGCCAGTAAGTTTATTGAACAAGCACTTGGTCAACAGACTGAGATGCGGACGACGCCTGAGTTCTTTCATGCTCAGGTAAACCAGTCGCAAAATGCTGTAAACGGTTCCGCCTAACTCGGCTGACAGTTTGCTTTCTTGGTGAGCAACGGCTTGAACGAACAAGCCATATTCATTTGCTCATTTTTCATTAACACTAACTGTGGAGAAGATATGCCTACACTTTCACAAGGTCTGCGTGAGTACGTAGCCGGATGTTTTACGGGGATCTGGGTTGAGTCCCAAGAACCGCAGGAAGCGATCCTTGAGATCGCACAACTTTGTCGGGATGAATCTTGGCAATTCGCAACCTGGAACATTGATCAGGGATTGCGAGCCGGTGGTGACGCCGGTTCAACAGGTGAGATGACTGACCCGCTTGCGGCAGTAAAGGCTTCTCAAGCGATGGGCAGCGATACGACTTCGATCATAGTGCTGGAGAACTTTCACCGGTTCCTCAGCTCAGTCGAGATCATTCAGGCGATTGCCAGTCAGATTCACGCCGGCAAGCAAACCCGTTCGATTCTGGTGATCCTTTCGCCACAAGTTGATTTGCCTCCGGAACTCGAAAAGATGTTTGTCGTGGTTGAACACACGCTGCCCGGACGGGATCAGCTAAAGGAGATCGCAGAGG
>CAZKTR010000686.1:0-2011 GCA_964555525.1 uncultured Pirellulaceae bacterium | reverse complement strand
TGTCTTCAACGCCTTTGTCTTGCCGGTAAGTCTCACAAACAAACATGCGGCCTTGGAAATCACGATGCAACGCCACGATGTTGGCGACGTCGGGCTCAGCAGCATAGAGTTTGCATTGGAGTGACTTCGGGAATTTGAATTGAGCGATCGCTTGTTGGCCTTCTTCACTGGCGGCTCGCAGTGCTGGAACTTCAGGAGTGGGCCAGTCGGGAGACTCGGGGGAAGCTGGCAGAGTGATGGGTTTTTGGGTTTGGCTTTCCAGTGGCACTTGGGTCGATTGGCCGTAAACGTGAGGGCCGTGAAATATGCTGAAAATCGTAGCCGACAGTGTCAAAACCACGAGTGATAGCGAAGGCGTGGAGGTTTGAAAAACGCATGTGACTCGGTGACGCATGGTGGCAATTGATCTAAACAGGTAACGCGAATGGAAACACTGGCTTTTAGTTGGAACAAAGCACCACGTTATTGTAAATGGTCTCGCCAAAGAGTTTTGTCGAAATGGGATGACTAGGTAATGCCAGCAGGCCCATTAAGCACCTTTTGGGGTGAAATTGCTTGCCGTTGGTGGCCTTGTTGGTGGGGCAAGTGACGCTTCAGGATTGCCAGAACAAAATCGAGCTACGGCAACGAGCCAGTTTTGCTCAAATTGGACTCAGGCAAGGCCGTTAATTTGCCGATAAAACCGGCAAACTGGCCTTTCGAGAAAAATCAGATTAACTAAGATTTCGGGCTTCAGAGATCGCTCTTTGAAAGCTCTTGTAGGCATCTGCGGTTCGAATGGACTATCGAAGCAAGGTAATTCGTTAAGAATTACTTTCCGCCGAACCCTTGTTTCTGTTGAAATGAAATTGGCAGTGCCGCAGTCTGGGCTCGATTTGCTATACGGGCCAAGCAAAGATACCAAGTGGATTTGTCCACTGTTTAATATAGCAACTTAACTACGCAACCATTTTTTAACCTACCTTTGACGGTGCATTGATGAACCTCAAAACCTATCGCAACATCGGAATTTCGGCGCATATTGACTCAGGCAAAACTACTTTGTCCGAGCGTATCTTGTACTACTGCGGTCGTATCCACAAAATCGAAGACGTTCGCGGTGGCGGCGATGGCGCGACGATGGACCATATGGAACTGGAAAAAGAACGTGGTATCACGATCACCAGTGCCGCGACTCAGGTCACATGGAACGAAAACACGATCAACTTGATCGACACACCTGGTCACGTTGACTTTACGGTAGAAGTCGAGCGTTCACTGCGCGTGCTCGATGGTGCGGTCTTGGTACTTTGCTCTGTCGGTGGCGTGCAAGCTCAATCGCTGACCGTTGACCGTCAGATGAAGCGTTACGGTATTCCACGTTTGGCGTTCGTCAACAAAATGGACCGTACCGGTGCCGATCCTTTCAAAGTCGCTGACCAAATGCGTGAGAAGCTGGGCGGCGTTGTGCTGTTGTTCCAGATTCCAATCGGCTTGGGCGAAGATTTTGACGGTGTCGTTGACCTGATCGAAATGAAAGCCTACCGCAACGCTGGCGACAAAGGCCAAGATGTCGTTGTCGAAGACGTTCCAGCAGACATGGTCGATGATGCTAACAAGTACCGCCAAGAAATGCTGGAAGGCTTGGCGATGTACAGCGACGAAATGATGGAATTGCTGCTTTCTGAAGAAGAAGTCAGCAATGAACTGATCTATAAAGTTGCTTGTGCAGCGATTAAAGCACAGAGCTTTACTCCGTTGTTCATGGGAACTGCCTTCAAAAACAAAGCCGTTCAGCCGCTGATCGACGCGATCGTTCGTTACTTGCCTTCACCGCTTGAGCGAACCATTTCGGCCAAGCAATGGGACGATCCAGAAAAGGATTTTCCGCTTTCACCGGACAAAAGCAAGCCGTTCGTTGGTATGGCGTTCAAAATCGTCGAAGACCCCTTCGGCCAGTTGACCTTCATGCGTATTTACCAAGGTACCGTTGAAAAAGGCGGCACTTACGTCAATCAACGTACCGGTCGCA
>CAZKTR010000685.1:0-2015 GCA_964555525.1 uncultured Pirellulaceae bacterium | reverse complement strand
TTGATGACCATTTTTGCGTTGGGCTTTCTGGACAAACCAATCCGTACGATGACGGCCGCAGTCAGTTTTTGCTTGGCTTCCGGCTTGTTTATCAACTGGTTTAACGCCAGTTATCCTGATTCTACTTGGCACGGACATTTATACGTGTTCGAACAACTGTTCTTCATTCGCAACATGCCATTGTTTGCGATGGGAATCTTATTGAACGAACTACGTCTTAAACGCGGAAACCCGATTGGGTTGTGGGCCGGAATCGTCTTTAGTGCAACGGCATTCCACTTGATCGATTTACGCGGTCACAACCCTGCAGCAACCGTATTATTGTTCGGACTACTGACAGCCAGTGCGTACGGCAAGGTTCCGGTACTACGCTGGAAGATGTTCACGTACTTGAGTTTTATCTCTTACGCCCTGTACCTATTCCACAATAACCTTGGTTCGGCGTTGATCCGTCAACTTGAAATTTTCAGCTGGCCTCCATTACTGTCAGTCATTGTGGCAACTGTGTTTTCGATCCTAGTTGCTCATGCCATGACTTTTTGGCTCGAACAACCGTTCACCAAGTGGCTACGAGTGCAATACGCAAACCTAAAAACATGGTTCTCCAACAAACGAGAATCTGCCATCCAAACCGCAGACACTGCTCGCCTCACAAAAAACACATCCTCTCGCAAAGTTTAGCCTAGTGCTATCCCTACCTGCCTGACTCACCCCTCAACCAATTCCGTCCCAACTCAACCACTTAAAAACTTCCATTCGATGAACATTCAGCTGTTTGACAACTTTGAAGAAATTCGAGCCCAGCGAGAGCAATGGGATCACGTCGCAACCGGGTGCCCCTTTCAGAGTTGGGCGTGGTTGGGAACTTGGTTCGAGCATCTGGGCACCGAAAGCACTCCAGCGGTGTTGGTTGCGATCGAAAATGGTCAATGGGTTGGTGTTGCACCGTTTTGGATTGATGACAGCGTTACCATGAATCAAAAGCTTCGATTTTGGGGCGACGGAAAAACCTGCACCGATTACGTTGGTTTGATTGCCTCTCCAGAGATCATGGAAGATTTTACTTTCGCGGTGGTCGACTGGTTAAACAATGAATGTGCCTCTGGCGGAAAACTGGAGAACATCGACCTGATCGAACTCGAAGGCATGGCTGCAGAGAACGATCTAAACGGTTTATTGAGAGAGGTTTTTGAAGCCAGTGGTTTTGCGACTCACGTTGCTGAAATTGAAGGCTGCTGGGTTACGGACTTGCCGTCTAGCTGGGAAGAGCTCAACACCAGTTTCAGCAAGTCGATGCGGCGCAAAACGAAAAAAGCCGTTAGTCGCGTGACCAGTGATGCATGCAAAATCCAATCCTCCAATGATGGCAACTTTGAATCGCTCTGGTCAAACTTTGTCGACTTACACCAAAAGCGTCGACAGATGTTGGGCGATGAAGGATGCTTTAGTGATCCCAGGTTCGAAAACTTCTTGCGGAGTGCAACCCTTGAATTGATCAAGGAAGGGCGAGCAGAACTGGTTGTGATTCAATTTGACGATGAGCCGTTGGCGTCCATGTTATTGTTCAACAATGGCGACACGAATTTCATGTATCAAAGCGGAGCCGACCAAACTCGAATGAAGCTCGAGCCTGGCTACCAAATCGCGACCGTTGCAATCCAAAAGTCAATCGAAAGTGGCTTCCAGCACTTCGACTTTATGCGAGGTGACGAACCCTATAAGGCCCGATGGTCATCCAAACGAATTCCGATGATGACAATTCGGTTTGTACCCCGCAATCTACGTTCTCGAATTAAGCACAACGTTTGGCTTACCGGCCAGACGATCAAGAATTACCTGCGTACTCGCCAGTAGTTTCTAACTGGCATTTCTTTAGGATCTGCGGGCCGGCGGCGATTTAGGTCAAACTTTGCGACGCGAAAACTGACCTAAGGTTCTCAAGCAGCATCCAGCGCGTAAAATCGCGAACCAAATTCCAAAAAAGTGCTCTATTATCAGAGCAAGAATTGAGTATG
>CAZKTR010000684.1:0-2016 GCA_964555525.1 uncultured Pirellulaceae bacterium | reverse complement strand
CCGGCCACAGTTTCGCCGCTTTTAAAATGACCGGCGACTACTCAGGAACTCACTCACATCGAGGGTCCGGCAGCATTCAACTTCGTGACGCAAAAATATACGAACTACCCGTATTTGTCTCTATGCTGAAAATACTGAACATCCGACAACTGACTCGCACCGCTTTTGATTCTAGCAATATCGACTTCAAAGTCTTGGGCGAGCGAATCATTTTTGAGCGGATGGAATTTATCGGCGACGCGATCTCCTTACTGGGCGAAGGAGAGATGAATTTAGATTGGGACATCGACTTGAATTTCTACACCGTCATCGGTCGCAATCGATTGAACATACCGTTGATCAGTCAACTGTATCGAGCAGGCAGTCAACGAACCCTCGCCATCAAAGTCGACGGAAAACTCGACAACCCCAGAACCCACAGCACGGTGTTGCCAGAGTTCAACGAGAACTTAAAGCAACTGTTCAGCCCAGACAACTCGGTAGCCAATCGCTTTACCAACCCAGTCATTCAACCGCCAACAAAAAGTCGCCCATCAAAAGTCGGCCAAAATTATTTTCAACAAGCCGGCCAACAACCAGTCCGCTTTGGCAATGCTTTACAACGATAGCGCATCATTGCAGTTACTCAATACAAGCTCGACGCGCAAGCGAGTGCAACACAATACCGGTAAAAGTGCACTCGCTTGCGCGTCGAGCTTATACACCGTCGCCATTTACCCAAAGGAAATCCCCTCTTGTTCGCTACTCAAACCACTGGTCTTCCCGCAAACTCCCTGAAGCCACCGATAGCGCAAAAACATCAGAACTCCACGCAGCGACAAGCAAAATCGTCAATAGAGGTAGGCGAATCTGGCGAAAACCCTCGATTTTATCCATTTTCGCCGGCCTCAAATGCGTCGAACCTATGATTAAAGACACTGCCGCCTGCGAACAAAAGACCTCTAGGAACATCGATGAAATTCACTCCAGCTATCTTGCTGATCATGGTCACTGCGAATCTCGCTTGGGCTCAACAACCCGCCCAAAAGAACCTCGCCAAAAGCATCAAGCCACTGATCACCAAATACTGCCTCGAGTGCCACAGTGCCGACGATCCTAGCGGCGGCGTCGAACTAGACCAATTGAGCGACAAACTTTATCAAGGCGAAGACGCCGAAGCTTGGCATGCGGCGTTGGACATGATCAACTCTGGCGACATGCCGCCCGAAGACGCCGACCAGCCCACCGCCGAAGAACGCGAACAGATCGTCAACTGGATCACGACCTCTTTAGCTCGAGCCGCTGACGCGAAAAAGCGAACCCAAAAGACTTCTGTTCGTCGTTTGACACGCAACCAGTATACCAACACGCTGCAAGATTTATTGGGCGTCAAAATCGACTTTGGTAAATCCCTTCCAGCCGACAGCAAATCTGAGATGGGCTTCACCAACAATGGCGAAGTCCTCCAAACGTCTTCACTACACCTAGACTACTACGAAAAAATCGCTCGCACCGCGTTAGGCAAAGCCATTGTAACTGGCGACCGCCCTGAGTCGGTTCATTATCGCGTCACCTTCGGTTCCAAAATCGATGAGCAGACGGGAACTGAAATCGGCGGCTTCCAGTCCAAGGCAATTGGCAAGTCAGACTTTATGGTTCAACGCTTGGACAAACCGAATAGTCCACCTGAAAAAATCGAGCTTCAGCCAAGCCAAGATACTAGTGACAAAGAAGTTCGCAAAACCAGACGCAACAGAAAGAAAAACAAACTAAACAATCAAGCGGTCATCATTGATGGTGACCGTCAAAATGCCATCGGCGTCGGAATGCGAGGATCAGACGCCGATCGCTTCCACGTAGCCAGAGACGGCTTGGTGCTTTTTTCTGCGGTTCCACATGTTGAAACCACTCCGAAATCTTGGCAAGGCCCTTCGCCCAACGCCAAATTGTTGTTTCAAAACAGCTTCCCCAAAGAAGGCGACATTCTCGTTCGCGTCAAAGCCGCTCGCAGTAGCAACTTCACAGCTAACCGCAAAG
>CAZKTR010000683.1:0-2017 GCA_964555525.1 uncultured Pirellulaceae bacterium | reverse complement strand
GTAATTGAATATTGTGTGGGCTATCCCAAGGCTCATCCAGATTGAACCGTTCATAAAGATTGCCTTCCTCGATATACGGCAATATATGTACGCGCCAGCTGAGCCCGTTTTGGTTCTGCAGTGGAAATTTCTGATTTTTACTTTCATAGTTGTGCATCGACAGCACCATTTGCCTTACGTTATTCACCGACGTCACCTCACGTGCAGCTTGCCGAGTTACTTGAATCGCAGGCAACATTAATCCAACCAGTAACGCAACGATCGTCCAAACCATTCCCATACTACTGAGCACGATTCCGAAAATCGCTAATGCCTTACCGCCGATTCGGCCTTGACTACGGTTGATATCACTCAACCCCATGATACCTAAAATCAACCCAGGGATCGCAGCGAAGCACACCAATACAAAACTCAGCAAACCGAGGATCAAACTGGCAATCGCCTTGCCGCTGGTACCAGTGCTATCGCCTCCACCCATGGCTGGCCGTTGGTAGGGAGGCTTCCCTGCTTGGTCGAAATTGGAATTTTGTGACATGACTCGATCGCTTCAAGGTAGATGGATAGCTCGCTAACGATTCGGTAGCGATTGCTCTTTCGTGGTTCGTCAGAGTTAAATTAATGGAGCAAAATCTGCATCGCCTAATAACCGTATCGCATCGTGGTTTGGTCACCAGCGTCTCTGGTAATCAACGCCTTCATATCCTCTGGATCAATATCATCTGACAACTCCCGAGTACTGCCATCGGCGAAACTAACAGTGATCGATCCAAAGTTTACGTTACCTAAATTACGAGTAGGGTCTGACGGATCAAACTCCCAATCCGCCGGTTTGGTCCACTCGACCGCCGCCGCCGCATCGACCTCCAACACTGCGATCGTATTTGAAGTCCCGTCAGAAATGCTCGAAAACGTGATACCTTCGCCACTGGTATCGAACAGTGCGTTAGGGCCTTCTGGGTTGACATCTAAGTCCGTGTAAGGAACTTGATAAACCGTGTATCCTGGTGGCAAATGAATATTGGGACAATCATAGATTGGTGGCATCTGGTCGAGTAACTGAATGTTATGCGGGCTATCCCATGGCTCATCCAAATGGAATTGCTGATACAGGTAATCATACTCGACGTATGGAAGAATATGCACTCGCCAGCTGAGCCCCCCCTCTTGTTGAGCAGGAAAGGCCCTGTTTGTGCTTTCATAATTCAGCATTCCCAACGTCAGTTGCCTCATGTTGTTTATCGACTGCGTCTTACGAGCTGCAGTTCTGACGGCTTGTACTGCAGGCAACATCAATCCAATCAGTATCGCAACGATCGACCAAACCATTCCCATACTACTAAGTACGATTCCGAAAATCGCGAGCCCCTTACCGCCGATTCGGCCTTGACTACGGTTGATGTCGCCCAACCCCATGATGCCCAAAATCAATCCAGGAATCGCAGTAAAGCACACCAATACACAACTGGCCAAACCGAGGACCAAACTGGCAATCGCCTTACCGCTGGTGCTGGTGCTCTCTCCTCCACCTAAGGCTGGTGGCTGGTAAGGATGCTTTCCTGTTTGACTAAAATCGGAGCTTTGTGACATGACTCATTCGCCTCAGTTGGAGTGGTTAGATCGCTAACGATTTGGTAGCACCACTAGTTGATAGAAGCCGCGTTAGGGGGTCAAGAACATTCCCAAATTATTCTCCTAAACAGAAGGCTCTTGGCCAGATTTAGTGGGTGAGCCCAAGCTTTACATACAAGCTCGACGTGCAAGCGAGTACATTTCTAAGGGTATTGTGATGCACTTGCTTGCGCCGCGAGCTTGTATATTTCAAGTGATTTTCATGCGGCCGGGCTACCGGTTTCGGTCCGCTAATTTAGGCAATAAGCGTGATTGAGACCGCGAAATCGGGTTTAAAAACGAGTTTCTTTGGATTCTTATACTCAACCTGCCGAAAAACCTCGAATCCTGAGCGATTTTAGCCCTTCAACGTATTTTTGGGATTGGCTACAATGCCCCGCTCGAAAGA
>CAZKTR010000682.1:0-2019 GCA_964555525.1 uncultured Pirellulaceae bacterium | reverse complement strand
GTGTAGCCGGAGTCGCCAGGTTTCGGGATGTGGCTAGGGAAGGCCTGAACTCTGGCGAGCCCAGCTACAGGAAGTGCAATGGCGAGCAGTTTTTCGGTTATTATAATCTCTCGTTACAGCTCGTTCGAAACGTTGTTCTTAGAAAAAGTTATCGATGAATTTTAGCCAACGCTTTATCTTTACCTTGGCTCTGTTCCTTTCTTTTAGCTGGTCGGCTTACGCTCAAACGCCCAGTGACTCGGCTACGAAGCCAACTCTCACCCAAAAACTGATCGCCGAAGATGCCACGCAGCTTGTTCAGCAAGCCCGTGAGTCTGGCAACATTGTTCGTGGAGCCATTTTGTTCCATCAAGGGAACATTAATTGTGCTCGCTGCCACCGCCCCGCCGCCGGTAAGACGCGGTTGGGGCCTGACTTGAGTAAGCTGGGCAAAGACATGACCGACGAAACGATCGTCGAATCGATTTTGGAACCCTCCAAAGTGATCGCCAAAGGCTTCGCGACGAAAGTGATTCGGCATTTCGACGGCCGGATACTGGTGGGGCCAGTGATCAAGGAGACCGATGACGAGATTGTTTTGGGGGATTTATCCGGCCAAGGGAATGAAATCAAAATCGCGGTCGACGACATTGATGAACAACGTGACAGCAAGATTTCAGGGATGCCTGATAATCTGATCGACGAGCTTAAAAACCGGCAACAGTTTTTGGATCTTTTGAAGTACGTCATCGACACGAAAGAGCGTGGGCCTGATCAAGGTGCTGCCAATGCCAGCGTTACGAAACGGGAGTTGACGGACGAAGCCAAAGGTTTGGTACTGATTCAACAGCTCAATTGCGCTGGCTGCCATGCACCGGATTCGGTCACGGCGCTTGTGCAACCAACGAAAGCACCGCGATTGAAGTGGTCGGCCAAGTGGGTGAACCCGCAATACTTAGAAGACTACATTGCCGATCCGAATCATGCCAAAGCCGGCACAAAGATGCCGCAGATGCTTGGTCATCTCGATCGAGCCACGCGTGAGAAAACGGCCAAAGAGCTTGCTCATTTCATCATTGCTCAAAGCACCAACCAGTACAAGTCGCAACCGATCGACCCGCAGGCAGTCAAACGCGGTTATGAAAAATTCAACTCCGTAGGCTGCGTCGCCTGTCATGCGCCTCGTGATCAGAACGCGGTTGAGATCGCGATGGAGGATTCGAAGCCGTTGGGCGATTTGTCTGCCAAGTACAACTTGAGTGGGCTAATTGATTTTCTGGAAAACCCACACGCGTCGCGGCCTTCAGGCTACATGCCGAATATGGGTTTGACGCATCGCGAAGCGCTCGATGTTTCAAGCTTTCTATTGCAGTCACGTCGTCGGCCGGCAAGAAAACGGTGGCAGTTGAATGAAGGTTTGGCTGCTGCTGGTAAAAATCACTTTGCGAATCTCGGTTGCGCAAGTTGTCATACGGAAATCAATCGACCAGCAAACGAAATCGGCATGGCGCCTAAGGTCTTGGTCAAACTCGACCAAGCCAATACCAACCAAGGCTGTTTGGCGGTCGATCGAGGTGCTCAGGCAAAGCAGATTCCGGATTTTCATTTAAGCGATGAAGACCGTCGTTATATCGTGGCGGCGATCGCTAATCGACCGCTTAAGTTGACCGACCAACAGCGAGTCGACCACACGTTGCATGCGTTTAATTGCACCGCGTGTCACCAACGTGATCAAGTCGGTGGAGTTAGTACCGAACGTAATCCTTACTTTAAGACAACCAACTTGAACCTTGGTGACCAAGGTCGTATCCCGCCGACGCTGACCGGAGTCGGGGCGAAGCTAAAAGCCAAGTGGACGCGAGACGTTTTGGTCAACGGCAGGCGAGTGCGACCGTATTCGAAAACGACAATGCCGCAGTACGGCGAAGAAAACATTGGGCACTTGGTGGATTTGTTCCAGAAAATGGATCATCTTCCTGAAGTCGAATTCGCAGCTTTGCCGGATACTAAAGCTGCGACTAAAGCCGCGATCAAAGAGGG
>CAZKTR010000681.1:0-2024 GCA_964555525.1 uncultured Pirellulaceae bacterium | reverse complement strand
AACACCAACCTCACCACCGCGCTTCAAGACGATCGTTTGGGAGTGCCAACCACCGACGCCCCGCGAAAATACGTTGTCGACTATTCGTCACCCAACGTCGCCAAACCAATGCACGTCGGCCACATTCGCTCAACCGTTATCGGAGACGCGATCGCCAAGGTGCTACGATTCGCCGGCCACGAAGTGATCACCGACAACCACCTGGGCGACTGGGGCACGCAGTTTGGGATGATCATCTACGGCTACAAGCATTTCTTGGATAAGGATGCTTTCGAAACCGAACCGGTGAAAGAACTTGGTCGGTTGTACAAGTTGGTTCGTCAGATCATGGACTACCATGCGACCAAGAAACAACTACCGCTTATGCAAGCCGAGTTAGCCACCGCGCAGGAACAGGTCGAACAACTAAAAGCGTCGCCCGAAACCGATGACAAGAAAGCCAATAAGAACCGAAAGAAAGAGCTCAACAACGCAGTTTCGGCCGTCAAAAAACTGACTGAAAAAATCGAAGGTGCGCAAGCGAGCATCAATATCGTCGAAGCTTCACCCGAACTCGCGTCTCTCGCCAACGAGCACCCCGAAATCGGCAACGCTGCTTTATTGGAAACTGCGGCCCTGCACGAGGGCGACGAAACCAATCTCGCGTTGTGGAAACAATTCCTTCCAATGTGCCGAGCCGACATCCAAAAAATCTACTCGCGACTAAACATCGTCTTTGACAAAGAACTCGGCGAGAGCTTCTACCACGACCAACTTGCAGGCGTCGTGAAAGACCTAGAAGCCAAAGGCTTCACTCGTGAAAGCGATGGAGCGATTTGTGTTTTCTTGGACAACCACGACGCACCGATGATCGTGCAAAAACGCGACGGAGCATTTCTGTATGCCACAACCGATCTGGCCACCATTAAGTATCGCATGGAGAACTTCGATTCAGATGCCAGTTTGTACGTTGTTGACCATCGCCAGTCCGAACACTTCAACAAACTGTTTGACGTCGCCAAAATATGGGGCTACGACGATGCAGAGCTAACTCACGTTAGCTTCGGCACGGTAATGGGGAAAGACGGCAAACCCTTCAAAACTCGCTCCGGTGATACCGTAGGGCTAGAAGGCTTACTCGACGAAGCCGAAACCCGAGCCGCCGTGATTGCGAAAGAAAACAACCCGGACATCTCAGCCGAACTACTCGCCCAAGCCGCGAAAGTCGTTGGCCTGGGTGGGCTCAAATACGCTGACTTGTCCCACTCGCGAACCAGCGACTACGTTTTTGACTACGATAAAATGTTGTCCGTCAAAGGGAACTCAGCCACTTACCTGCAATACGGTTACGCTCGCGTCCAGGGCATCATCCGTAAAACAGAAGCGGACATGGCTGCGATTCGTCAATCGCCAGTGGCTTTTGAATTCGAGCAACCGATCGAGCGACAGCTCGCTGTCAAATTGCTTCAGTTCAGCGAGGCGATCGAAGAAATGTTAGTTGACTACCGCCCCAATATTTTGTGCAACTATTTGTTTGAAACGGCTCAGTTGTTTGCTAAGTTTTTCACTCAATGCAGCGTCAAAGATGCCTCGTCAGATTCTTTGCGAACCAGCCGATTGCAACTATGCGATTTGACCGCCAGAACTTTGAAAACAGGTTTGAATTTGCTTGGCATCGAAGTTCTGGACAAAATGTAAATATCACTTCCTTTGGATGGCCTTCGTGTAAGAACGTGAAGCGTAAATCCAGAGGCCGCCAACATTAACCACGTTCAATCTGAGAGTTTGAATGTCCATCACGATCGAAGGATTCTCCGTCGTCGCAAAACGCGAGCTCGTGCAACCGTTTTTAGACGACGACCGCATCGTCCCGCCCAACCGGATGTTTCTCTGCGACGATGACATTTGGCGTTGCTCGTTCATGTCCAACGATGACGCCGGTGCGTTCGTCAAAACACTGGAAACCTTCGGCCTCAACGGTTCAACCGGCCCGAACCCAGACGTCGTGTTGGTCAATGAATTCAACCACGAAGTTTATCCTTACT
>CAZKTR010000680.1:0-2028 GCA_964555525.1 uncultured Pirellulaceae bacterium | reverse complement strand
CAGAGCTATCATTGAACGTGAAACCGGTGGTATTACCTACGGTATCAATTGAGTCCGTGAACCCGTCGGGCTGTTGCTCTAGAACGATGTAATTACCGGCTGGCAGACCTAGGAAATAGTATTCGCCGTCTGCGTTGGTCGTTGTGGTAATTGGTGTAGTTAAGTCACTGCCTAGATCAGCGTAAAACTCAGCCTGAACGTCGGCCAAAGTAACTGCAACGGGACTCACCGAATCGTCTGTGTTAAAGAAGAACAGTTCCAGGACAACGCCCTCAATTCCTTGATCAGTACCGGCGGTAAACACGCCATCACGTAGATCTCGGAAATCTTCGCTTGGCTGGCCATCTTCGGTTTCAATCGCAGGTCCGTCTACAAACACGCGCCCATGAATCTCTGCTGGCAAGTGCTCACAGAAATCATAATTCGTGGCTTGATCGCCAGAACTGAGCACAATCGTCGACAACAAGTTTTCTGACTCTTCGCCACCATTGGAGCCAGCGAATTCATCGCCCGAGAACAAACCATCAGGCTGGAGCTGGCGAACGGCATATTCTCCCGGACGCAATCCATCAAAACTGTAATTCCCGTTGGCGTCGCTGATCGTCTCAGCAATCACGGTTCCATCTGCATCCAACAACTGCAGCGTCACACCAGCCAGCCGCTGATCGGTACCCTCTTCATAGGTACAGTTTCCATCGACATCGACGTGCACCCGACCGCTGATCGACGCTTCTTGGATCTCACCAAAGTCGTAGTTGACACCTACATCGCCACCGTCAAGCAAGACGGTAAACTTGTCATTTTCTGGGATATCGCCGTTAGTGATTCCGTCAACGGTACCAATTGCGTCCATGCCATCAATAAAATCATCTGGCTGAAATTCCATGACCGTGTATTCGCCAGGAATCAGACCTGTGAACCAGTAATCACCCGCGGCGTCAGTCACCACATCGCCGACAACATTGCCATCTGCGTCGGTCAGCATGATCCGAACGCCTTCAATGCCTTCTTCGCCGGCGTCTTGAACACCGTTGTCATTTCGATCGTGGAAAACTGTACCGTGAAGTTCTGCTGGCTCATGCTCGCAGAAATCGAAGTTCATTCCAGCTTCGCCCGACCCCAAGGTAATGTTTGTGAATCGGTCGTTTTGACTGGCATCACCACGCAGTTCGCCGTCAACATCGCCGAGATGATCTCCGGCGTCCAAGAAGCCATCTGGTTGGACTTCAACAACCGAATATGTGCCTGGCTCCAATCCAACGAACTCGTAGTCACCGTTGGCATCGGTGAACGTTGTAGCGACAAGATCACCATTTTCATCCAGCAACTGGATCTCCACGCCTTCGATTGGCTCACGCAGCGGATCGTTTGGGTTATTGGGATCACTACCGGGAACTGCGAGGCTAACATTACCACCAATGGAAGCTGGCAGGTGCTCACAGAAATCGTAATTCATTCCAGCTTCACCGGAAGTCAACGTAATATTCGTGAAGCGATCGTTCTGGGCGATACCTCGTGTTTCGCCATCAACATCACCGAGGTGATCGCCAGCGTCCAAGAAACCATCTGGCTGGACTTCGACAACCGAATAAGTACCAGGAGCCAACCCTGCAAACTCGTAGTCGCCGTTAGCGTCGGTCAACGTTGTCGCAACAAGGTCTCCCGTTTCATCGAACAATTGGATCGTCACGCCTTCGATCGGATCACGCAATGGGTCATTCGGGTTATTAGGATCACTACCGGGAGTCACTACGCTAACGTTACCACCGATTGAAACCGGTAGAAGTTCGCCAAAGTTATACTCTTCACCGTGTTGGTCAGCGTTGAGTTCAACCTGAGTAAACCGATCGTTGCTTTGCTGTCCAACAGGAATTCCGTCGACATTCCCCAAGGTATCTCTACCGTCGATAAATGCAGCCAGCGGATCGACTTCACCTTCTGGGTAATTGTTAATTTCAACAATTTCGTAGATCCCAGGCGGCAATCCCAATTCCGCGACTGAATAGTGACCATTGGCGTCGGTTCGCA
>CAZKTR010000679.1:0-2031 GCA_964555525.1 uncultured Pirellulaceae bacterium | reverse complement strand
AGGATGCAAGGCCAGGTCACCTCTTCAGTTTTAATCAACTCTCGCAGCTTGGCGGACTTGCCGCCGTAGACACCGACGATGGCGAATGCCTGACCTTTGAATTTCTTTGCAAGCGACCGCTCACATGGATGGTGTTTGCCACCTCATGGCTCTCAGCCACCGCCCCAGAAGGAGAGCAGGATCACTTTGCCTTGATGATCTCGCAAGTCGATCGCCTGACCGTCAATATCTGCACCTACTGTCTCGGGCATCTGCTGGCCCACAACGACGTCCGGGGTCGTCATTCCATTGAGATCGACACTCCGACGAAGCGATTCCAACAGCGCCATCGATTGTTTGTGTCTGGCAACGTCGTCCTGACCGCAACCAACACAGCTGAACAACGCGCAAACGAACACGGCTGCCAGATGAAATTTCATTTTTTTCATGGTTCAACTCGTAGTAAAAAATGGGCACATCCACCCACGAACGATGACAATCCCAGGATAAAGAACATGCCCGCAAGACAATTGACCAACGTGTCATCATCAAGTTCCCAACCCATTCTTAACTGAAGCGTATAGACGAGCGTCCAAATTAACATTGGAGAAACAAGTCCGGCGATCACGGCAATTACTGGCGATTCGAGGAAACTGGAACAGAGCCACGAGACACCAAAAATCGACGCCGTATACCCAGCCGCGAACAGGAGCTGCTCGCGTCCGCCGTCCTGTATTGCGACTTCCCCGCTACTGATCCACGGAACGATGACTTCGGTAACCAGAAAGTACACGATTGCCACAATTGCAATCCACAGAAAACAGAGAATCGCTTTGCTTGCCAGAATGGTCGATCTTTTGGGCGGCAAGTAGGCAAGGAATTCTGCTGAACGATCTCGTCGTTCTCCGGCAATAATAAATCCAGCCAGAAACGCGATGGACATCAAAGCCAATATAAAACTGGGTACAGATGCGTTCATCAATCCGAGACTCAATAATTCCATTGACTCTCCAGATGTGAGTCCTCCCGCACTGTAGGTTTGAATGATCAACTTTACATACGGAATCAGAAGAGCCATGACTCCTCCAATCAACACGTTCTGGCACAGACCGACGTCCTTTTTGAATAGATCAATCATTTCGCCCTTCCGTCTGGTTTGAGATGCGTGTTTTGGCGCCTCGAATATGAGCCTTAAAAATGTCTTCCAGATTCATGCCCGACACAGACACCTGACCTTCAGGAAACTCTCGTCGAACTCTTGCCAGCAGCTCTTCTGAGTGGCCAGCTACCGTCAAAGTCAACTCCCGACCAGACACTGATTGGTGGACAACTGAATCTGGAAGCCAGTCCAAACGTGGAATCGAACGCTTATCGTCCATCACAACCTGAATCTGTTTCGTATTGCTGACAATCAAATCCGTCGCGTCGTCAACAAGTAGTTGGCCGTTAAACAGAATGCCAACAGAATCGGCAAGACGCTGCACATCGCCAATCGTATGGCTCGAAAAGATCACGGTCGTATCGCGTTCACAGATCGTCTTCAACACGCCATCAATGAATTCATCGCGAACGATCGGATCGAGACCGGAAAGGGGTTCATCAAGAACCAACAACTCCGGCTCGTGGGAAACTGCCAACAGCAATGCCAGCTTCGCCAACATTCCCTTGGAAAGCTGTTTGACTTTCTTGTCGGGATCCAGTTCCATCATCTGCAACATTTGATTGCAGAATTCATCATTCCAGCCAGGATAAAACGACCGAGTGAAAGCGATCACCCGTTTGACTTTCATCCAACGGTAAATGTGATGAGTCTCCGGGACATAGCCCAGACGACTTTTGACCGCCTGGAAATCAGAATGTACGTCATGCCCAAGGATCGACGCTGAGCCCGAAGATATCTTTATCAAACGCATCAGCGATTTCAAAGTGGTACTCTTCCCGGCGCCGTTGGGACCAATCAGACCGTACACGGATCCACGCGGGATCGAAAGCGAAAGCTTGTCAACGACCGCTTTTCCCCGATACCGCTTGGTGAGTCCATTGATTTCCACG
>CAZKTR010000678.1:0-2032 GCA_964555525.1 uncultured Pirellulaceae bacterium | reverse complement strand
CAAGCAATGTGGTTGGAAGTCCCCGCAGGAGCAAAGGTCATCCATTCTTGTTGGGATTCTTGGAGTCGTTTGATCGTAGCGCGGCGAATTTCTTTGGCAAAATTTAAAAGGACGGTGCTCCCGTACATTGGAATTCCTAAAGGCAAGCGTTAGCGACAGAGTTGAAAAACCACTAGTGTTACCTGACGCTGGCTTCCTGTAAACCGCTCGGCCGGTCCAGAAAACAAGTCAACGGTCTGACAATTTACAAACCTAAGTGCCGCCTAAAACTGCTCGCGGCTTTCGTTGTTGATTTGATTGGCGGATCGGCTAACCGGAGGCGTCAGCGACCAAGCTCGATAGACGTGCCGACCGAGTTCTGCTTTTTCGATCGACACACGTTGCTGGATTTTTTCTTTCAAACTTTCCAGCGGCAAGTCAGTTGCAACCAGCAGTGCCTCCGGCGTTTGCGACAAAAAGTCGGCAGCTGCTTGGGTTTCACTTTCATCAAAGTGAACTACTTTGCGGCCCAACGCCATCTCAACTGCGTGCACCTCTTTACCAAAGAACACGACCGTCGCATTGGCCCCGGCTTCCTGGTCGAGCATCTTGGTCGCCAGTAAATCCGATCGTTGCTTGGCGATCACCGGCAACATCTGTTGCGTAACGGCCACGACCAACACACAACCCACACAGGCCAATCCGTAACCGAACCGTCGCTGCTGCCGGCGCGGGACTGATTGTTTGAACGACGTCAGCATCGCCGCACTACCGAGCAGTGACACAACCACCATCATCGCCGCGGTCGTCCATGAGCACTCGAACCATATCAGACTAACTGCCGCAATCACCACACTCCACACGGGCAACTCCCAAGGTGCACGGAGAACTAACTTTTGCAAAAACGTCCGGCGTTGATTGATAGCGGCGAACAATTTCTGATCGACCATACAGCCAATCAACAAACAAACCAGCGGAAACGCCGGCAGAAGGTAAGCTGGCTGCTTAGTACTGGAGACCATAAAGAACGCAAAAACCCAGAGCACCGCAATCGCTAAGTACCCCACTTCTCGTGATCGAGCATCCACTTGATCGACGCGGTTGGCGATCGCAAAGCGACATACCGACGGCAGCAAGTAAGATACCGGGAACATGAAAACAATGATCCCTAGCAAGTAATAATAAAATGACTGCGAGTGGTTAGAGACATTGTCTATCCAAAAGAACTGCGCCAAAGACTCGGGATGGCACAGACCGATGTAAGCAAGCCATGGTGCCACCACTAGCAGCATCGGCAACGCAAACCAAATCAATTGACCAAACACTCGATCGGCTTTAGGATTTGCGCCGCGGCCGAGCCAACAAGCGATCATTAATGGTGGCCCACATAAAGCCACGACCATCGGGCCTTGGACCATCACGCCCAAACCAGCTGCCACACCCGCGAGTGCCGACTTACTCCGGCTAAACCCTCGGCGCACCGATTCGAAGCCGATCAAAAACGTCGCCGTCGTCGCCGCAATCAAAGTTGCATCGACCGTGGTGTAACGACTGATAGCCGCAAAGCCAATTGACATTAGCAAAAACAAACTACCCAAAGCTGCAGCGCGAAAACCAACCATCCGGCGACCCAGTAAAAACGTGGCCAGTACCGTCAGCATCGATGCCAAAGCGATTGGAAATCGTGTCGCCCAAGCAGACGCGCCAAAGATTCTATAACTGGCCGCGATCGCCCAGGTTTGTAACGGTGGCCGGCCCCAATAATAGCCCTCTTGCAAGTTTAGCGCCGACGAATCCCCGCTTTTGATCAACGACAACGCCAACTGTGCGTTGCGAGTTTCAACGGGCTCAAACAAGGGATAGCTCAAATTGCCAAACAGAATCCAACCAGCGATCGCCAAGATTGCCAGCGTCGCCAGTTGGCGGACTTTTTTCTTAGGTTTGGGCGAAGCAACTTGGACGCTATGCTTCGGGAACAGCAAGCAATTAAACCAAAATCGAATCGCCCGCTTCCACGCCGCGCGAACGGGTCGCGTCGATGTTTCACCAAACA
>CAZKTR010000677.1:0-2032 GCA_964555525.1 uncultured Pirellulaceae bacterium | reverse complement strand
GAAGATACGACTGCTGGCGGGATTTTCTTGCCGACTTCGGCACAGAACAAGCCTTCACGAGGCACGGTTGTCTCAATCGGCGACGGAAAGATTTTGGCCGACGGTTCACGAAGTGAACTTCAGTTGAAGAAGGGCGACAAAGTGTTGTTCACCAGCTACGGTCCCGACGAAATCAAATTCGGCGACGACGAATTGTTGCTGATGCGAGAAGACGACGTTTTGGCGGTAATCGAATAAGTCGCTTTTTAAACGCACATTCATTCAAACAATGTTTGTGATCCGGTTTTGATCGCAAACCAACCCTACATAAAACCTCTCTGAACTTAGGAGTTCACATTATGCCGAAAATGATTGCCTTCGAACAAGAAGCACGCGAAGCCATCCGTCGCGGCGTTTCAAAATTGGCTCGTGCCGTCAAAGTCACTTTGGGTCCCAAGGGCCGCAACGTCATCCTACAAAAGAGCTTTGGTAGCCCAACGGTTACCAAAGACGGCGTTAGCGTTGCCAAAGAGATTGAACTGGAAGACGTTTACGAAAACATGGGCGCCGCCATGGTTCGCGAAGTCGCCAGCAAAACAAGCGACGTCGCTGGTGACGGAACCACGACTGCAACCGTGATGGCCGAAGCGATCTTCAACGAAGGTCTAAAAGCCGTTACCGCTGGCGTGAACCCTATCCAAATGAAGCAAGGCATCGAAGCTGCTGTCGCAGATCTCTGCGAAAAGCTCGGCAAGATGTCGATCAAGATCAAGAGTCTTGACGAGATGAGCAACGTTGCTGCAATCGCCGCCAATAACGATGCCGAAATCGGTTCACTGTTGGCATCGGCCATGGACAAAGTCGGTAAAGACGGTGTGATCACTGTCGACGAAGGCAAGAGCCTGAGCACCGAAGTTGAGTGGGTTGAAGGAATGCAGTTCGATCGCGGCTACCTTTCTCCTTACTTCGTGACCGATTCGACATCGATGGAGTGCGTTTTCGACGACTGTTATGTTTTGGTTTTTGAAAAGAAGATCTCAAACATCAAAGACCTCGTTCCACTCTTGGAGCAAGTCGTTCAGCAAGGCAAGCCTCTGTTAATCATCGCCGAAGACGTCGATGGCGAAGCGTTGGCAACTCTTGTGATCAACCGCTTGCGTGGAAGTTTCAACTGCTGTGCAGTCAAGGCTCCAGGCTACGGTGATCGTCGCAAAGCGATGATGGAAGACATTGCAACGCTAACTGGCGGAACGGCAATCTTCGAAGCGTTGGGCATGAAGCTAGACCAAATTGGTTTAGGCGAATTGGGCCGAGCCAAGAAGGTGATCATCGGTAAGGACAACACGACCGTTATCGAAGGTGCTGGAAAGAACAGCGAAATCAAAGCTCGTATCGATGCGATTCGTCGCGAGATCGAAAACTGCTCAAGCGATTACGATCGCGAGAAGTTGGAAGAGCGTTTGGCCAAGTTGGCTGGCGGTGTTGCTAAAGTCAACGTCGGTGCTGCGACTGAAAGCGAAATGAAAGAAAAGAAAGCTCGCGTCGAAGACGCTCTGCACGCGACTCGAGCGGCGGTTGATTCGGGGATCTTGCCAGGTGGCGGAGTTGCCTTGCTTCGTGCCAGCGGTTCAGTCAAGCCAAGCGAAGATTTGACTGACGACGAGATGACTGGGTACAACATCGTCTTGCGTGCTTGCCGAGCTCCTTTGAACATGATCGCCAGCAACGCCGGTCAAGATGGCGGGATCGTTTGCGAGAAAGTCTTAGCCGGCAAGGCAAACTTTGGCTACAACGCTTTGACTGACAACTACGAAGACTTGGTCAAAGCCGGTGTCATCGACCCAGCTAAAGTGACCAAAACCGCTTTGTCAAACGCGGCGAGTGTTTCAACGTTGTTGCTAACCAGCGACGCGTTGATCGCTGAAAAGCCAGCGGCCACAAGCGGCAGCAATGATCACGATCACGACCACTATTAATAGATAAGTAGAAACCGACGTTCGTTCAGGCCTTGAGTTTTTTTCGAGGCCTGATCGTCGATCTTAATAAGGGGCGC
>CAZKTR010000676.1:0-2033 GCA_964555525.1 uncultured Pirellulaceae bacterium | reverse complement strand
GGAAGCCGCCGTTTTGGAATTCACCAAAAGATAGGCCGTAAAAGATACCCATTGACCCACCCCTCGTCAACGCAGGTCTTGACACAGACGGGGTTTTCGTCCGATTTTTTGCCAGTTCTTCTGCTGGCTGGCCCCTTGCCAAAAAAACGCTGCCAAAACTGGCCCACTGGGATTCATCTTGGCCCAGTTTCAATGGAGTTCTATACTCCGCCGCTGGCTGATCCGGCCCAAAGGAGTGCTGGGGCTTACGAGGCTCAGTTTACTCTGGTCCGGCGGTGATTGTGTCAAAGCATACCCAAATTCGAACGGTTAACTTGGTGAATCCGATGGCTAATCAAATTCAAAGTCAATCTGCAGGAACCCCTTGGTGGAGTTCTCGCACATTAAGACGGACTGTGCAGACTCTCGCAATCGCAGTCCTGCTGACGAATCCACTGGTTGCTCAGAGCAGTACTCAAGACGATCTCGGTCGAGCCATTCCGGCACCTTGGCGGCCTGCGTTCGGTTCGGTTAATAAATCAGCCGTTGGGCAGCAAACCCCCGAAGTGATACCGCCCGTCGGCACAGTTCCGGTTGGCAACCCGAACGGGTCGATCCTGAGCCAACCGCAGCGACCTCCAGCCAACCCAAATGCTGGCTCGGGGACACGGCCAGTCGGTTCTGGCACTCGAACAACAGGATCTGATACTCGAACAACAACTGGCTCTGGCACGCGAATCGGTCCACCAAACCGCGCCGCAGCGGTGAAGCCGGGCGTCACCCGAGTCAGCCGTACGATGAACCAGCTGCCCAACAAAGCCGGCCAAGTTTGGCGCGAGTACGACATCTCGCCGTATACCACGCAGATCACTTCTACCGATCAGCCAGAAAAAGCGGTCTTGGACTGGGTGCTCCGTGAAACTGGTACCGAGATGTGGTTTACTCAGCCGATGGGTGTTTTGAACGTAGAAAAAAACAAGTTGTTTGTTTATCACACCCCTGAAATTCAATCCGTCGTTAAGGGAATCGTCGATCGCCTGGTTCGCACCAAAGGCCAAGTCCAAACCGTGGATGTGAATTTGATCACTGTCGCAAAACCGAATTGGCGATCTCAGGCTTACACGATGTTACAACCGATCGAAGTCAAATCGCCAGGCGTGGAAGCTTGGTTGGTTTCGAAAGAAAATGCCGCCATTTTGATGGGACAGCTGAGCCGGCGGTCAGACTTTAAACAACACAGTTCAGGCCGTTTGACCAACCACGACGGCCAATCGTTCAGCTTAGACAAGACCCGTCCGTTGCAGTTTGTTCGTAGTTTGCGTTGGACGCCGGGACAAGCAGCCGGTTATCAACCACTACTGACAACCGTTAATGAAGGCTATAAGTTACAGCTCAGCTGCCTGACAACGACCGACAATGCATCGATTGAGGCCATGATCAAGTGCGACGTGGATCAGGTAGAAAAGCTAGAAGACGTCTCCGTAGCGGTCCCGGCAGGCCCCGGCGGAGCCCAGCAAAAAGTGAGCCTGCAAGTGCCTCAAATGGTCAGCTGGCGACTTCAAGAACGTTTTCGCTGGCCCAGCGACGAAGTCCTCGTACTCAGCTGCGGCGTGGTGGCGACCCCTGATCCGGACGCCAGAAGCGGCGGGCTGAGGCTTCCCGGGATCAGCGGCCCTAAGCGAGCTGATGCGTTGCTGTTTATCGATTATCGCGGCCCAGCCACTGGAGCGACGATTGCTACGGTACCCAATCGAGATAATTTTGATAGAACCGCCAGTAATCGGATGGGGCGAATAGGCAATTAGCCTCGACGCGATTTTTTAGGCTTCTAGAATAGTCAGACACCGCCAGCGACCCGCTGATGGGATTTGCGGGCAGCGGGGATGCCAAGTGTTCCCTTTCCGCGCCAACAACACGACACTCAACTTTTAACAAACCGATTCTCAAATGAGTTCTTCAGATCGCCGCGTAGTTATCACAGGCGTTGGCCTAATTAGTCCTCTTGGACATACTGCAACCGATCTTTGGCAGTCACTTTCGACTGGCAAGAGTGG
>CAZKTR010000675.1:0-2033 GCA_964555525.1 uncultured Pirellulaceae bacterium | reverse complement strand
CTCAGTGCGGATACTGCCTTGAACTACACCGTCAAGCAGCCGAAAAAGCAGGTGCGTCGCAAGAAGAAATCGCTGAAACAATCATGATCGCAGGAGCACTTCGCGCCGGTGCCGCGCTCACGCACGGCACGCAGATTCTGAGTGATTAGACAGAACTAGTGGGCGTAGTGTTTTTTAAAGAACACTAATTCTCACTAATGGAGACACTCCTCGGTGAACGCCACCGTATTGAATCGACGAAGTCGATTTTAATACGGTAGAGACGGACTGGAAGAACCGCAAATACAGGCCAATGGACGCGAATGAAAACCAGAATTTGTATTCGCGTTTATTTGCGTCCATTTGCGGTTAGAAATTCAGCAAGCAAAAATACGGGGATAGCTTGGTGATAAAAATTGGTGGCGTTCAGCGAGAAGTCTCCTAATCGACACTAATCAAAAACCGGTTGATACAAGCTCGCAGCGCAAGCAAGTGCATACATATTTCGATTAGTGATGATTAGCGCAGATTAGTGTTCCCTTCCAGCACTCATTTCTTAAGGCAAACTACGGTTGTGACTAGTTACCTAACTACTAACCAGCCAATACCGTGATAAACGGCGAGATATCCAAGAAGTTGACCACTCCGTTTTGGTCAATATCCGCTTCGGCTTGAAATTCTCCAGTGGACAAAATCCCGATAAAGGGTGAGATATCTAAGAAGTTGACAACTCCGTCAAGATTCACGTCACCTAAGAGGACATCCGCAGGCACTAGGGAGGTGACCAGAAAGTACTGGTCGCCAGAAGAGGGGAAGTCGCTGATGTCCACGTCTGCTGCGCTTACTTCCAAAAAGTATGTCCCTGGGCCGAGGACGATATTGAACAAAAACGAGTCATCGCTTGTGGACGAGTTACTCTGACCCGCGATCGTGTCCACGTCGATACTGTCTCCACCGTAACTAATATCATCTGACGATGCGATCACCGTTCCCGATGAATCGAGCAAGGCCAATGCCGGATCGAATTCGCGCGAGAAGCGTAGTTCTTCGCTGAATACGTGAGTGGAAAATGTGGTTTCCACGTTGGTCGTAAAGCGGAAAACATCTATGTCGCTGTCTCCTCCATCTAGGTCCGCCTCAACAAAACTGATGTCTGCCCCGGAGGTGTCACCACGTTGGAAACTCAACTGTTGGGCAGTCTCAAACGTATCGCCGGCGTCGTTTGCACTGCCAAGCTCCGACGCGTCAGAAAAAACAGGGTTATCGACGATGGCAGTGTTCTCACGCCCGAAGTCCCCCAATTCCGACGTAACACCACCTGCAATGTCCAGGATCACTCTGGAAAAAGGAGCGAAACTTCGGTCTCCCTCTTCCCGCTCTCGCTCGTTAAGCCCTGTACCTCCTGTAGCAATCACATGTTGATTCTGCAAGCCACCTGTATCGTCCAGGTTTTCTGGAGTGATACCAATGGCACTGTATGTAAAATGGTGCTGCAGTCCAAAAGAATGGCTCAGTTCGTGTGCGGCCGTTCCCGCCAAAGACGTGGAAAGTTCCTGAATCAACTCTTCGCGGGTATCGAAATTCGGTTCCAAAGCGAAGTTAAAATTTCCGGTTGTAACCTTGGGAACACTCGGCGGATCCCCGTCGGGATTGTTAAGAAAAGATAAGGTGTAAGTATTCGTGTCCAAGTTACCGATATCACTCTGCGCACTTCCCAAACTATCCACGCCCGGGTGGTCGTTGTCGTGACCAAAGTAAATCACTTCATGAGTGCCATTGGGCTCAGTGGTGACGAAGTTGAGATTGTAGTCGGCGTAAATATTATTGAGGCTATTCAAAATGTTGGCCTCAATCGTGGCACGTTCAGCGGCGGAAAACTGATCGGCGTTTGCCCGACTGGTGGCTTGATTCAGTTCATCGATCCAGTCAGCGACTCCATTTGCATCACCGTCGGCGCCATCGTGAAAATCAGAAGTAAAATCCACCCAGATATCTTGAGCCGCTGCAGGCAACGCCAAAACTGATCCGACGGCAACGAAGATCAGACAAATGAG
>CAZKTR010000674.1:0-2033 GCA_964555525.1 uncultured Pirellulaceae bacterium | reverse complement strand
CTGTTTTCAAACGCGATGCCGACAGAACCGCCTGCTGCCAATCCGCCGCAAACTCCGGACACTCAGCAATCGACTCGCGGGCTCCGTCGTAAGCTAGCTCTGCGATTGGCCCGGCAAGCGAAACTTTTAGTTCCGCGATTTCGATATCTTTTGCTGCCGCGGCAGGCCACTGAACGATCGACTCGCCAAATCGATTCAGCCCGTCATCATCGGGTGGATCGATCGAAACATGGACAATTCGGCCACCATTAGTCACCGCCATGATCGCGTGTCCCGCTTCGTGATAGGCGGTCAGGGTTTGAGTGTCTTCGGCCATGTCCGGTTTTGCCTTTCTGATGGCAGGTCTACAATGCGGATCTGACAATCACCGAAACTGTCAAACTAAACGCGTCCTCGCGTTTTTATTAACACCGCCTCGTTCTTTCAAAAGTCGAGGCTTGCTGCTTTATTCTATCATCTTGCTCATGTCGCAAACCACTCAAGACCCTTGGACCATCAAACGCTTGCTCGACTGGACCGTCGAACATTTCGAGCAAGCCAACAGTACCAGCTCGCGACTGGACGCAGAAGTTCTGCTGGCCGAAGCACTCGACTGCCCTCGCATCAATCTGTACACGCGATTCGACGAAGTGCCCGATGAAGAACCCATGACCAAGTACCGTGAGTGGGTCAAACGCCGCGCAGCTGGCGAGCCGGTGGCTTACTTGGTGGGGCACAAAGAATTTTACTCGCTGAAGTTTTTTGTTGACAACAACGTTTTGATCCCGCGACCAGAAACCGAACACGTCGTGGTAGCGGCGCTCGAAGCAGCCAAAACCATCGATGCCAATCCACTGCGGATCATCGACGTCGGTACCGGCAGCGGCTGCGTGGCCATCACGCTGGCCAAACAACTGGCTGAAGCGTCCGACCCAAAAGAATCCGTCATTGCGGCGACCGATTTGTCGTCTGAGGCACTTGAAGTCGCCCGCAAGAATGCCGAAGCCCACGGCGTGGATGACAAAGTCCGTTTCTTTACCGGCGATTTACTGGAAGCCTTACCTGCAGGCAGCAACCCCGTCCACATGATCGTCAGCAATCCGCCGTACATCGGCCAAGGCGAAATCAACACGCTGACCGAAGACGTCAAAGACCACGAACCGCACGTGGCATTGTTTGGCGGACAAGACGGAACGGAGATCATCCAACGGCTGATCGATCAATCGATTCCGATGTTGCTTCCTGGTGGGTATTTGATTTTTGAGACCAGCCCGATCAACATCGACCGCTGCGTGGATTTAGTTTCCAAGCACCCCGAATTCGAATCGGTGCAAACAGAAAAAGACTTCTCAAAACTCAAACGAGTCGTCATTGCACGCCGCAAGTAATAGGGAGTCTTTCGTAGTGGATGAGGCTACGCATCCTTTGGTCACGCCTGTGAGCCGTTCGCGCTAGCGTCGGGCATCAATAGAATGCCGCTTGACCTAGCAACCCCCGGCCCCAAAACTGAGCCAACGCCCGACGCTAGCGCATTCGGCTCACAGGGAACCCGCCTAAGCTCTTGGGTGAAACTGCCGATGCACTTTTTTCAAACGCGACTGATCAACATGCGTGTAGATTTGAGTCGTCGCGATGCTTGCGTGCCCCAGCAGCTCTTGCACTTGGCGCAAATCGGCTCCGCCAGCCAGCAAGTGCGTAGCAAAGCTATGCCGCAACGTATGCGGGCTAATATCCATCGCGATACCAGCGATCAAAGCGTACTTCCTAACCAATTCCCAAATCGCTTCGCGCCGCATCTGCCGACCACTTCGAGACAGAAACAGCCAATCGGCTTCCGAAGGCCGAGGCTGCGCCAACCGTGGTCGCAGTCGGTCAAGATATTTTTGAATCGTTTCGATCGCTCCATCGCCTAGCGGTATCATCCGTTGCTTGGAGCCCTTACCTTGAACTTTGCAATAACGCTCCGCCAAATGCAACTCCCGCAACCGCAGCCCCGTTAACTCTGACGCGCGACAGCCCGTGGCATACATCGTTTCTAAAATCGCTCGATCGCG
>CAZKTR010000673.1:0-2035 GCA_964555525.1 uncultured Pirellulaceae bacterium | reverse complement strand
TCGACGCGTTAGCAAAATCAAAAGTCTACAGTGACAATTCAGTCACAATGAGCCCGGACAGGGAACTACTGGAGGGATTCAAGCAATGGGGAAAAGACGGATTGCAGCATTTGCAAAAAAGCTTGAATGACGACAGCCGCGACGTTCGGCACCATAGTCTTTTGTTACTAGCCGAACTGCCAGGCGGAAACGACCTACTCTTAGAAATCCTCAAGGACAAATCAAGTCCGGTGCGCAGCGATATTCTTTCGATGGTCGGTCAAGTTCTGCGTGACCGCCGGTTCATTCCAGCCGCTGGCGAGCTAATCCATGACGATGACGACTCGTTGGCGCTCCACGCGATCGGTGTAACGGGGCGAACGCACTTTTTGAAGGTCGCAAGCGATCTTGTAAAGATCATGAATTCCGACAACAAACCGCGGTCGCTTGCCGCCGCTAATGCGCTTGCAGCGATGGGGATTCCCGATGGGGCAAAGATTATTGCCGACGATGCCAGAGAGAATTATGACGTTCCGCTATGGCAGGGAAAAGTTATTGATCGTTTGGCGCGGTCGGGCAGTCCTGATGGAGTCGAGTACCTTTTGGAAATGTTCCAAAATGGGATGAACATGACCAAGGCGGACGACGAACCAGCTGGCATGGTATTCTCTGCTGCCGAGCACAAAGAAATGATGACCGGCAAAGCCCCAAAGGGTGCAGGCATCATGTTGACCGGTCGCAGCGCATCAGCCATTGCAAACATTGGCGATCCACGGGCGATGCCCATTTTGCAAAAAGGACTTGAGCACCCAAACAAACATGTGCGAGCGGCGGCTGTGCGCGGACTCACCGCAGGCGATCCTACCGCAGGCAAAGCTTTGCTAAAAGCACTTTCAAAAGAAATGGAAACTGAATCGAAGGACAACGCTTCCATGATCATTTATGCGATCGCAAAAACTAAGGATAAAAGCCTTGCCCCTCAACTGCATCCGTACTTAGGTGGCCCCCAAGGCCCAGATGCAGTCGCTGCCCTAGCGATGCTTGGAGACCAAACCGTGCTTGAACATGCGATTAAACTCAGCAGCGCCCCGGACGAACGTCACAAACATTTTGCGATCATCGCTGTCGCCGCACTTTCGGGAACTTCTGACAAAGCACAGAACCGGATAATAGAATTACTCGCTGATCCGTCACCACAAATTCGCTCAGCTACTTTTTCTTGGGTGGCGAACGCGGGCATCAATCCCACGATTGAAACTGCGATACTCAAATGGTTGGAAAACCAACAAGAACCCAGAGAAATTTCCCCCGCCGTCCGAGCGTTAGCCAACATTGGCGGCACCGCCTCGATGGAATACCTGCAGTCCCTCACACAATCTAAAAGTGCCCAAGTACGCTACACCGCCGCGTTGACTCGTCAAGCCATCAGCGGCGACCAACAAATCTTCGTTCGCGACAACGGCGAAAAAGTAAACGTTGTGCTGACTAGCTATTATGCCAGCGCACGTCGAAAACGATTAGCTAAGCCTTAATTCACCAACAACCTTAATCCACAACGCGACTTGGTTCGGCAGTTTAAAAACTTTGCGTTAACGATTAAAACTAACGCTTTTTGGACAAGCTCGATTCGAACCCTGAACACATATTTAAATGATTGAATACAACAATAAAGTCTGGTTTGGGCATATCCTGAACTTCCACAAAACCGACACGTTTCGGATTCTCTTCCGGGAGATGGTGATCGTTGCGTTTTACACGGCAATCGTGGCTGCGATTGAAATCCATTTCTTGCGTGAACTCCGCATGAGTACCTCAGGCGATTCCATTGAGAAAGCGTTGAAGAATACAACGATCATGCACTCGATTCTTGGCTTTGTGCTTTCGCTACTGGTCGTGTTCCGCACCAATACGGCTTACGACCGCTGGTGGGAAGGTCGTAAACTTTGGGGAGCCTTGGTCAATAACACACGAAACCTAGCCGTCAAAATCAACGCGTTTCTGCCGAGCAGTTGCCAAGCCGAGCGTCAGTATTTCAAAACCATGATCGGTGAATTCC
>CAZKTR010000672.1:0-2038 GCA_964555525.1 uncultured Pirellulaceae bacterium | reverse complement strand
ATCCGATGCAATCGAAAGGTTGGATCTGGCAAGCTTGCTTGCTGTTGACGGTTTCGTTCATTTTTTCAACGAGCTTGCCGCTGTCTAAGGCTTTTAGCCAAACCGAAACGGCACCGCAAGAAAAGACGGAACCCAAATCAGACGAGAGCGAAGATGCGCCGGATGAATCCGGTGAAGAAGACGATCAAGAGAGCTCAGATAAAGACAAGCAAAAGGAAGACGGAGAAGAAAAGTCCGACGACAAAAAAGATAAGGACGACGAAGACAAGGACGACGAAAACAAGGACGACGATTCTGGCGACGAAGAAGAGTCGGACGAGAATGGTTCTGAAGATCTCTCGGAAGCGTTTTTACTGAAGATTGAAGCGCGGACAACTACGGACTTGGATAAAATCGTCACGCTATGTGAATCTGCCCTAAGAAAAGGTCTCGACGAAACCGAGAGTGAGCAAGCTAATTATTTAGCGAGTGAAAGTTTATTGCGTTTCGCCGAAGGGATGGCTCAACGTACTTTTACCACGCCACGAGACCGTCGTTGGCAGGCTTATCGGGCTCAAGCGATGCCGCGTCTTCGTAAGGCTGTTGAGTTTAACGAATCGAACGTAGGTGCCTTTATTTTGCTGGCTAAGTTCGAGGCGATGGACCCTCAAAGTAAAGCTGACGCGCTTAAGAATATCGAAAAGGCAATTGAGCTATCGGTTGATGACCGGGAACAGCTTTCAGATGCATTGGTGATCCGAGCGAGGTTAAAAGAAGACAAAGAAGCGGCCTTGGCGGATTTGAATCAAGCGATCAAGCACAATCCCGCTAACATTCAGGCTCACGAACTGCGAGCATGGGCGTTGCTGGGTGACAAAAAAGTCGCCGAAGCGATGGAAGATTTTGAATATTGGTTTGAAGCTCAACCTGAGAACTTTGCAGCTCGGGTAATCGTAGCAGAGCGGCTTCGAGGCAGCGGCGAGTTGTTCGACGCCGATTTGCAAGAAAAGGTGCTAGGCATTTTAAATGAAGCAGCCGAAATCGATCCTGAGTCTGCGATTCCCGATGCGCTCAAAGCCCAAATTTTTCTTCAGCAAAAAGAGTTAGAAAAGGCAATTGAAGCAGCATCCAAATCGATTGAGTTGGATAAGCGACGTCCTGTTGCGTACCGGCTTCGGGCTGCAGCGTTAGCTGAAAAAGGTGATTTGGACGGGGCGTTAAAGGACGCGAATAAATTAATGAAGCTAGATTTGATGGAAGGCTATCAACTTCGTAGTCAGCTATTCATCCAAAAAGGCGAATATGCCAAAGCGATCGACGACATTAGCGCGATGTCAGCGGCAAACCCGAAAAATGAAGGTATGTTGCAACAACTGGCGCTCCTATACAACGCAGACTTGCGACCAGAAGAATCGATCAAAATTTATAGCCGTTTATTGCGAAACAATTTGGTTCCCGAAAAAGGCGAGCAACCCGCTACGGTTCGCCGCATCATCATGGCCAAGCGAGCTGACTTACTGAGTAGTCGTGGCGATGCTCGACTGTCTACTGGAGAGCATGCTAAGGCAATCGCTGACTATGAAGAGTCGCTGGAGTTGATCGATAAACTGCTTGCGTCGATTCCCGAAAGTGTGGACCCAAAACCAACTCGTGACAGCGGTTTGTTGAACAACTTTGCTTGGCTGTTGTCGACGACGCCTGAAGACGATTTGCGAGACGGGGAACGAGCGATCAAATTGGCGACCGAGTCCGCCGAACTAACCGATTTTGAGGCGCCACATATTTTAAGCACGGTTGCAGCTGCCTATGCGGAAACAGGAGATTTTAAGTCCGCGATCGAGTGGATTAACAAAGGGCTAGAGGCAAACAAAGTTGCAGGTGCCAAGGAAGGTGCAAACGAAGAGTCAGTCAAACGGCAAGAAAAAAGCTTGCTTGATGAACTCAAATCGTACGAAAAAGAGAAGCCTTGGCGTGAGCTATTAGATCCTGAAGAAGAACGAGAAAAGGCCAAAGCTGAAAAAGAAGTTGCGGAAAAAGAAAGTTCAAAGGATGACGACGA